>JADZCL010000023.1 GCA_020851615.1 Rubrivivax sp. | reverse complement strand
TCCGGCGTGCACGGCAAGGAAGTCTGCCGTGGCATCGATCACGGCCTGGGGCTGGTCGCGGTGCGGCGAGTGCCCGCAGGCGGGCAGCACGACGACGTGTGTACCCGGCACACGCTGCTCGATGCCGCGCACCTGGGCCAGGGTGCCGTACTCGTCATCCAGCCCCTGGATGGCCAGCAAGGGGCAGCGGATGGCGGCGATCTCGTCCTCGATCGACCAGGCGCGGAATGCCGGCAGCAGCCAGACGTCGTTCCAGCCACGGAACGCGGAGTCGGGATCGTCATGGTGGCGCGCCAGGCGCTCGCGCAGGTCGGTCTGCGCATAGGCGTCGCGCGCCTTGGCGATGCTGGCCACCGAGATGTCCTCCACCAGGATGTGCGGCGCCAGCAGCACCGCGCCGCGCAGCGCCTGCGGGAAGCGCGCGGCGTACAGGAGGGCGATCGAGGCGCCATCGCTGTGCCCGAACAACCAGGGTCGCTCGTGCATCGGGTCCAGGCCCAGGGCAGCCAACAGGGCCGGCAGCACCTCGTGTGCCTGCCGGTGCATGAAGTCGGGCTGCCAGCTCTCGCCGGCCGCGCGGGGCGTGCTGCGCCCGTAGGCCGGGCGCGAATAGACCAGACCGCGCAGATCCAGCGCCTGGCACAGCCGGGCGGGGAAGTCGCGCCACATCGACACCGAGCCCAGGCCTTCGTGAAGGAAGACGACGAGCGGACGCTCGCGTCGCTCGGCGCGCAGCCAGCAGTGCTCGATGCGGATGCGCCGGCCGCGCCAGTCGATCTCGACGAAGGCCGTGCTCACTGCCCGGCGGCCTCGCGCTCACGCAGCTTGAAGCGCTGGATCTTGCCGGTCGCGGTCTTGGGCAGTTCGGCGACGAACTCGATCTGGCGCGGGTACTTGTAGGGCGCGAGCTTGTCCTTCACGAAGGTCTTGAGCTCGTCCTCGCCGACCGTCGCACCGGCCTTGGGCACGACGAAGGCCTTGGTCTTCACCAGTCCGTCGGCGTCGGTGACGCCGATCACGGCGGCCTCGAGCACCGCAGCGTGCTGAACCAGCGTGGCCTCGACCTCGAAGGGGCTCACATAGATGCCGCTGACCTTGAGCATGTCGTCGCTGCGCCCGCCATAGGTGTAGCTGCCGTCTGCGTTGCGCATGTACTTGTCGCCGCTCTTGGTCCAACCGCCCTGGAAGGTCTCGCGCGACTTGGCGCGGTTGCCCCAGTACATGATGGCCGCGCTCGGGCCGTGGATGTAGAGGTCGCCAATCTCGCCGTCGGCCACCGGCAGGCCGTCCTCGCCGCGCAGTTCGACGTCGTAGCCGGGCACCACCCAGCCCGTGCTGCCGTAGCGCACGCGCGCGGGCAGGTTGCTGATGAAGATGTGCAGCATCTCGGTCGAGCCGATGCCATCGATGATGTCGACTCCGAAGTGCGCCTTGAAGCGCTCGCCGAGCTCGGCCGGCAAGGCCTCGCCGGCCGATGACACCAGGCGCAGCGCCACCTCGCTGCGCGCGGGCAGCGCGGGCGAAGCCAGCATGCCGGCAAAGCCGGTCGGGGCGCCGAAGAAGACGGTCGGCCGTGGGCAGGTCCCGCCCGCGGTCTGGCCACGCCAGCGGCGGAAGGTGGCGTCGGGCGTCGGGCGCTCGGCCATCAGGACGGTGCAGGCGCCCACGCTCATCGGGAAGGTCAGCCCGTTGCCCAGGCCGTAGGCGAAGAAGAGCTTGGCGGCCGAGAAGCAGACGTCGTCCTCGCCCAGCGCAAGGACGCCGACGCCGTAGAGCTCGCTCGACCAGTAGGGGTTGCCATGCGTGTGAACGGCCCCCTTGGGGCGGCCGGTCGAGCCGCTGGAATAGAGCCAGAAGCCGGGATCGTCGGGCGCAGTGGCCGCAGGCTTCGTGGCTGGCGCATGCGCGGCCAGGAAGGCCTCGAACTCGGCTTCGCCGGGCTGCAGCGGCGCCGCGGGCTGCACGACGATGACCTGGCTGACCTCGTGGTCGCTCTTGACCATGGCGCTGGCCAGCGTGGGCAGGAGGGCCCCCGAGATCAGCACGGCCTGCGCCCGGCTGTGCTCGAGCATGTAGGCGTAGTCATCGGCCGTCAGGAGCGTGTTCACCGCCACCGGCACGAGTCCGGCGTACATCGCGCCGAGGAAGGAGACCGGCCATTCGCGGCTGTCGTGCATCAGCAGCAGCACGCGCTCCTCGCGCCGCAGTCCGAGGCTGCGCAGGCCGGCCGCGAGACGACGCGTGCGTTCGTCGAGCTCGCCATAGGTCAGGCTTCCTCGGTCATCGACGAAGGCGGGCTTGGCCGGGCGCCCGGCATTGCGCTGCAACAGGTGTTGCGCGAAATTGAAGCGCTCGGGCGGCGGGGCGACTGGACTGGACGGCATGGGGATTCTCCGAGTGCAGGATGGGGTCTGGACGTCGAATGCATTATGTTGCGCGTGCCGCCTGGACAGGACTGCACGCCTGGCGTCCGGACTATAAATCTCGCACGGGCCAGACGGTACCGCTTTGAGTCAGCATGCATGAAACTGCCTTGCACTTCAATCAAATATGCAGTATTATGCGTGTCCACCGCTGACCCCCATGCCCGCCAGCCCGGGTGCCACCCGACAGGAGACCTCGATGAGCATGCCCGCCCCCCGCGTCGACTATCAGACCCACCCCGAGCGCTACCACCACTGGAAGCTCGCCTTCGAGGGCCCCGTCGCCCGCCTGGCGATGGACGTCAACGCCGACGCGGGCCTGCGCGAGGGCTACAAGCTCAAGCTCAACAGCTATGACCTGGGCGTGGACATCGAGCTGTCGGACGCGCTCAACCGCATCCGCTTCGAGCACCCCGAAGTGCGCAGCGTCGTCGTCACCAGTCAGAAGGACAAGGTGTTCTGCTCGGGCGCAAACATCTTCATGCTGGGCCTGTCCACCCACGCGTGGAAGGTCAACTTCTGCAAGTTCACGAACGAGACGCGCAACGGCATCGAGGACGCCTCACGCCATTCGGGCCTGAAGTTCATCGCCGCGGTCAACGGCTCCTGTGCCGGCGGCGGCTACGAGCTGGCGCTGGCGTGCGACGAGATCATCCTCGTCGATGACCGCAACAGCGCCGTCAGCCTGCCCGAGGTGCCGTTGCTGGGTGTGCTGCCGGGCACCGGCGGCCTCACCCGCGTGACCGACAAGCGCCACGTCCGGCACGACCTCGCCGACATCTTCTGCACCACCAACGAAGGCGTGCGCGGCCAGAAGGCCAAGGACTGGCGCCTGGTCGACGAGATCGCCCGGCCGGCGCAGTTCGCAGCCACCGTGCAGCAGCGTGCGCAGGAACTGGCCGCGGGCAGCGACCGCCCCGTCGGCGCCAAGGGCGTGCACCTGCCGCCGCTCACCAAGACGGTCGAGGCCGACGCACTGCGCTACCGCCATGTGCAGGTCGAGATCGACCGTGCGCGCCGGCTCGCCAACCTCACCGTCAAGGGCCCCCGCGGCGCACAACCGGCCACCATTGCCGAGATCGACGCGCAAGGCGCCGACTGGTACCCGCTGGCGATGGCGCGCGAACTGGACGACGCCATCCTCGAGCTGCGCACGAATGAACTCGACATCGGCCTGTGGCTGCTGCGCACCGAGGGCGATGCGGACGCGGTGCGGGCGCTGGACGCCACGCTGCAGGCACACGCAGGGCACTGGCTGGTGCGAGAGACGACGGGCCTGCTGCGGCGCACGTTCAGCCGCCTGGACGTCTCCAGCCGCAGCCTGTTCGCACTCGTCGAGCCCGGCTCGTGCTTTGCCGGCAGCCTGCTCGAGCTGGCGCTGGCCTGCGACCGCATCTACATGCTGGCGCTGCCCGGCGACGCCAAGGCGCCGGCGATCACCGTGGACGAGGCCAACTTCGGCCGCTACCCCATGGCCACCGGCCAGTCGCGCCTGGCGCGGCGCTTCTACGACGAGCAGCCGGCGCTGGATGCCGTGCGCGCCCGCATCGGCCAGCCCATGCCCGGTGAAGACGCGCTGTCGCTGGGCCTGGTCACGAGCGCGCCCGACGACATCGACTGGGCCGACGAGACGCGCATCGCGATCGAGGAGCGCGCGGCCATGAACCCCGATGCCCTTACCGGCATGGAGGCCAACCTGCGCTTCAATGGGCAGGAGACGATGTTCACGCGCATCTTCGGGCGCTTGACGGCGTGGCAGAACTGGATCTTCCAGCGCCCCAACGCGGTCGGCGAGAAGGGCGCGCTGAAGGTCTATGGCAAGGGCGAGAAGGCCGCCTTCGACTGGAGCCGCGTCTGAGGCACCCCGGCGCGTTCGACACACACACACCACGGCAACAGCACGGAGATCACGATGAGCAGCATCAACTACAGCGAAAAGATCCCGAACAACGTCAACCTGAGCGAGGACCGCACCCTGCAGCGTGCGCTCGAGCAGTGGCAGCCCAACTATCTGAATTGGTGGGCAGACATGGGTCCCGAGGGCAGCCAGGGCTTTGACGTCTACCTGCGCACGGCGGTCAGCGTCGACCCGCAGGGCTGGGCGCAGTTCGGCCACGTGAAGATGCCCGACTACCGCTGGGGCATCTTCCTGAACCCGGCCGAGCAGGACCGCAAGATCCACTTCGGCGACCACCTGGGCGAGGCCGCCTGGCAGGAAGTGCCCGGCGAACACCGCGCCAACCTGCGCCGCATCATCGTCACCCAGGGCGACACCGAGCCCGCCAGCGTCGAGCAGCAGCGCCACCTGGGCCAGACCGCGCCCAGCCTGTATGACCTGCGCAACCTCTTCCAGGTCAACGTCGAGGAAGGCCGCCACCTGTGGGCGATGGTCTACCTGCTGCACAAGTACTTCGGGCGCGACGGCCGCGAGGAAGGCGAGGCGCTGCTGGCGCGCCGTTCGGGCGACCAGGACAACCCGCGCATCCTGGGCGCGTTCAACGAGCGCACGCCCGACTGGCTGAGCTTCTACATGTTCACCTACTTCACCGACCGCGACGGCAAGTTCCAGCTGTGCGCCCTCGCCGAGAGCAGCTTCGATCCCCTGGCGCGCACGACCAAGTTCATGCTGACCGAGGAGG
>JADZCL010000022.1 GCA_020851615.1 Rubrivivax sp. | reverse complement strand
GTGCTGTGGCTGCTGGAATGGAACGAGCAGTCGCGCAGCCACATCCAGCGTGAGGCGCAGGCGCGCGGCATCGACCCGGCACGCATCGTCTGGGCCGGCCGCAAGCTGCCCGCGGAGCACATGGCGCGCATGCAACTGGCCGACATCTTCCTCGACACCTGGCCCTGCAATGCGCACACGACAGCCAGTGACGCGCTGTGGGCCGGCGTGCCGGTGGTGACCTTCCCCGGACGCAGCTTTGCCTCGCGCGTGGCCGCCAGCCTGAATCGCGCCGTGGGGATGGGAGAGCTGGTGGGCGCCGATCGCGACGACTACCTGCGCATCGTGCGCGCGCTGGCCGCCGATCCGGAGCGCCGCGCGGCCTTGCGGCAGCGGCTGCTGCAGGCCCGCAGCGATTCGCCGCTCTTTGACAGCCTGCGTTTCGTGCGCGACTTCGAGGCCTTGCTGCTGCGCATGATGCAGCGCCACGTCGAGGGTCTGCCGCCGGCGCCGCTGCCGGCTTTGCAACCATAGGAACGAAGGCGGGCCTTGTGCCCGTTGCGCGCGGCAGAATCGGCGGGCCTTGCCGCCATGAACATCATCATCCTCGACGACTATCAGGACGCCGTGCGCAAGCTGCGCTGCGCGGCACGCCTGGAGCCGTACAACGCAAAGGTCTTCACCAACACGGTCAAGGGCACCGGCCAGTTGTCCGTGCGGCTGCGCGACGCCGACGTGCTGGTGACCATCCGCGAGCGCACGCACTTCCCGCGTGCACTGCTGGAGAAGCTGCCGCGGCTGAAGCTGATTTCGCAGACCGGGCGCCTGGGCGGCCACATCGACCTCGAGGCCTGCACGCGCCTGGGGATCGCCGTCGCCGAGGGCGGCGGCTCGCCGCTGGCCGCGGCCGAACTGACCTGGGCGCTGATCATGGCCGCGATGCGGCGCCTGCCGCAGTACATCGCCAACCTCAAGCACGGCGTGTGGCAGCAAAGCGGGCTGAAGGCCGCGTCGATGCCGCTGAATTTCGGCATCGGCATGCTGCTGCACGGCAAGACCCTGGGCATCTGGGGCTACGGCCGCATCGGCAGCCGTGTGGCCGGCTACGGCCGTGCCTTCGGCATGCGGGTACAGGTCTGGGGCAGCGAGGCCGCGCGCGCACGCGCCGTCGCCGATGGGCATCTGGCCTGCGCCAGCCAGCAGGCACTGTTCGAGAGCAGCGACGTGCTGAGCCTGCACCTGCGGCTGGCCGACGCCACACGCGGGGTCGTCACGCTGGATGACTTGTCGCTGATGCCGCCGACCTCGCTATTCGTCAACACCTCGCGGGCCGAGCTCGTCGGCGAGGCGGCGCTGGTCTCGGCGCTCAACCGTGGGCGGCCGGGCATGGCCGCAGTCGACGTCTTCGAGACCGAGCCCATCCTGCAGGGGCACCCATTGCTGCGCCTGGAGAACGCGATCTGCACGCCGCACATCGGCTACGTCGAACAGGACAGCTACGAGCAGTTCTTCGGCGCGGCCTTCGACAACGTGATCGCGTTCATCGAGAGCCGGCCGACGAACATCGTCAACCCCGAGGCCCTGCGCGCGCTGCGCTGAGCAGGATAGGCGATCAGGCCAGGCGCTGGCGCCGCGCCTCGAACAGGCACACGCCAGCGGCCACCGAGACGTTGAGGCTCTCGACCGCGCCGGACATCGGGATGCGCACCAGCTCGTCACAGGTCCGGCGCGTGAGCTGGCGCATGCCGCGGCCCTCCGCCCCGAGCACCAGCGCCAGGGGCCCGCGCAGGTCGGCCGCATACACCGTCTGCGGGGCATCCTCTGCGGTGCCCACGACGCGCAGCCCGTATTCCTTCATCTCCCCCAGGCTGCGCGCCAGGTTGGTGACCATCAGGTAGGGCACCGTCTCGGCGGCACCGCTGGCGACCTTCGCCACGGTGGCGTTGAGCCCCACCGCATGGTCCCTGGGCGCAAGCACGGCGTGGGCGCCCGCGCCATCGGCCACGCGCAGGCAGGCGCCCAGGTTGTGCGGGTCGGTCACGCCGTCCAGCACCAGCAGCAGGGCCGGGCCGCGGCCCTGCGCGTCCACCGCTTCCAGCACCCGATCCAGCGTGTGCTGCAGCGCCAGCGGCGCCACGCGCGCCACCACGCCCTGGTGGCGCGGGCCGCCGGCAAGTTGCGTCAGGCGCGGGTCGTCGCTGTCGATCAGGCGCACGCCGGCGGCGCCCGCGCGTTCGATGAGCTGGCGCATGCGCGCGTCGCGGCGCGTTACGTCGACGTGGATCTCGCTGACCGACTGCGGGGCGGTCTTGAGCCGTACGGTGACGGCGTGGAAACCGAACAGGACCTTGGTGCTCATCGCAGCATGCTAGCGGCTGGCGCCGTCCCGCACGGGCAGAATCGATCGCATCCATGGCGCCACTCGTCCTGCTCTGCTGCGTGCTCGGCTACTTCCTGATGCTGCTGGGGGTGGCCTGGCGCACCTCCCGGCGCGCCGACGAAGCGTCCTTCTTCATCGGCAACCGGCGCAGCCCCTGGCTGCTGGTGGCCTTCGGCATGGTCGGCACCTCGCTCTCGGGTGTGACCTTCGTGAGCGTGCCCGGCACGGTGGCCAGCCACGGCTTCACGTATCTGCAGATCGTGCTGGGCCACGTGCTGGGTTACGCCATCGTGGCCTTCGTGCTGCTGCCGCTGTATTACCGCCTGGGCCTGACCTCGATCTACCGCTACCTGGGCGAACGCTTTGGCGGCACGGCGCAGGGCACGGGGGCCTGGCTGTTCCTCGTCTCCCGCACCCTGGGGGCCAGCGCGCGGCTGTACCTGGTCGTGCGCGTGCTGCAGGACATGCTGCTCGATCCGCTGGGCATTCCGTTCTGGCTGAGCGCAGCGGTGGTGGTGCTGATGATCCTGCTCTACACCTTCGAGGGCGGCGTGCGCACGATCGTGTGGACCGACACGCTGCAGACCGCAGGCATGCTCACCGGCCTGGTGGTCTGCGTCGGCTGGCTGCTGTGGACGCTCGGTCAAACGCCGCTGCAGGCCCTTGTGGCCATGCAGGCACAGGGCACGGCCCGCGTGTTCGGCACCGATCCGCTGGCGGCGGACTTCTGGCTCAAGCAGGTCCTGGCCGGCGTCTTCATCGCCGTGGCGATGACCGGCCTGGACCAGGAGATGATGCAGAAGAACATCTCGGTCGCACGCCTGGCCGACGCGCAGAAGAACATGCTGCTGATGTCACTCGTGCTGCTGGCCGTGGTGGCCCTCTTCCTCTTCCTGGGCGGCCTGCTCGCCCAGCTGGCGCCGACGCTTGGCATGCCAGCGGGGGGTGACCGGCTGTTCCCGGCGGTGGTGCTGGGTCATCTGCCGGGCTGGGTGCAACTGCTGTTCGTGCTCGCCCTGGTCTCGGCCCTGTTCCCGAGCGCCGACGGGGCGCTGACGGCGCTGACTGCTTCGGCCTGCCTCGACCTGCTCCGCCTGCCCGAGCGCGCGGCGATGGATGCGGCTGCGCGCACCCGGGTGCGCAAGCGGGTGCATCTGGCCTTTGCCGGCCTGTTCCTGCTGCTGGTGCTGGGCTTTCGGCTGCTCGACGATCCGAGCATGGTGCTCTTGATCCTCAAGCTCGCGGGCTACACCTACGGACCGCTGCTGGGCCTGTTTGCATTCGGCCTGCTCACACGGCGGCAGCCGCGTGCGGCCTGGGTCCCCGTGGTCGCGCTGGCGGCACCCGCGCTGTGCGCACTGCTGGACGCCATGCAGGCGCAGTGGCTGGGCGGCTGGCGCATCGGCCTCGAGCTGCTGCTCCTGAACGCGGCGTTGACCTTCGCGGGGCTCTGGTTGGCCAGCGCAGGCCCAACGCTCAATGCGCCGCGGCACTAGCCGCCGCGGAAACGCCCGCGCGAGCGGTCCCGCCGCCGCAGCAGACGCGGTCGAAGACTTCGCGCGCGCTGTCCTGGCAGCAGCCGCAGGCCGAAGCCACGCGCAGTTCGTCCTGCAGGTCGTCGAAAGTCAAGGTGCCGCTGTTGACCGCAACCTGGATGTCACGGTCGGAAACCCGGTGGCAGAGGCAGACGATCATGGCGCGGACCCACTTCGGAATCGATGGGCGCCATGATATCGCTAACGCGAATTGTTATCAATTGCCTTACTGATGACGTTCCCTTTAGCTTCCGTCACCCATCTGGCTCTGCAGCCAGTTCGGCTCGCCGATCTTGGCCACGAGCTCGATCTGCGTCTCCAGGTGATCGATGTGCTCCTCGGTGTCGTCCAGCAGTTCGACGAAGAGCGCACGCGAGACGTAGTCGCGCACGCCTTCGCAATGCGCAATCGCCTCCTTCAGCGTGGTCTGCGAGGCCTGTTCGAGCTTGAGGTCGCAGTGCAGGATCTCGACCGCGTTCTCGCCGATGAGCAGCTTGCCCAGGTCCTGCAGGTTGGGCAGGCCCTCCAGCATCAGGATGCGGTCCATCAGCCGGTCGGCATGCTTCATCTCCTCGATCGATTCGTCGTGCTCATGCTTGGCAAACCGGGCCAGGCCCCAGTTCTTCAGCATGCGGTAGTGCAGGAAATACTGGTTGATCGCCGTCAGCTCGTTCTTGAGCTGGCGGTTGAGGAATTCCAGGACCTTGGCGTCGCCTTGCATCACGAGCTCCTCTGGCAGTGGATTAAGGGGGGATAGCCGGGCATCGTACTGCCAGCCGCATGAGGGCCCCGGGCGTGCGGGAATCAGCACGCCTGCTCCGCCCGCCAGATGATGGCGCAACACCCGGTTTCCCCGGCGCCAGCGCCCTGCACTAGCATCGTGCCCGCGGCATCTCCGCAGGAGGGACCCCATGGTCACGACGCCGACCCTCAGCGCCCCGGTAGGACCGGGGCAGCCCAACCTGCCCGACGACCTGCGCACCTTGCGCCAGGTGCTCAACGAGTTCAGCACCCGCGGCTTCCTGCAGCCGGCAGTCACCCTGCCCGCCGAAGGCGGCTTCGACGCGGCCGTCGCTGCTGCACTGCAGGCGGTCGAGAACCAGTACTTCTTCGGCGAAGCCGACCCCGACAACAAGCTCGAAGCCAACGACACCCTGTTCCGCTTCCTGGTCCAGGCCGGGCAGGACAGCCAGCAGATCGCCGCCAGCCTCTCGGGCGAGACCTACGCGCTGGCCGCAGCGATGGTGCCCGGCGGCATCGACCGCCAGAAGCGCACCACCGTGACCACGCCGCAGCTTGTCAACGGCAAGACGGTGATGAAGCGCGAGACCCAGGTCGAGACGATCAACGGCAACATCCGCAGCTACCTGCCGCAGATCCTGCAGGCGCTGACGCAGCGCGCGCTCAACGACACCGACATGCTGATGATGGCGCTGGGCACCATCCGCGCCGAATCCTCATCCTTCCGCCCCATCGACGAAGGCGTCTCCAAGTACAACACCAGCCCCAAGGAAACGCCCGGCCACCACGCGTTCGATCTCTACGACTTCCGCAGCGAGCTCGGCAACGATGCCGAGGGCGCCGGCGCGCTCTACAAGGGGCGCGGCTTCGTGCAGCTCACCGGCAACGAGAACTACGACAAGGTCGGGGCGCAGATCGGCGTCGACCTGCTGGCCGACCCCGATCAGGCCAACGAGCCCGCAATCGCAGCGGCCATCCTCGCGCAGTTCCTCAAGAACAAGGAAGCGGCGATCCGCCAGGCCTTGAAGAACAATGACCTCGCCCGCGCCCGCCGGCTCGTCAACGGCGGCAGCCACGGCCTGGCCGAGTTCAAGGCCTCGTTCGCCGCGGGGCGGCGCTACCTGGGCATCGTCATTCCACCCAAGGCACGCGCCAAGGCGAAGGCCAAGGCCAAGGTCGGCACCAGCGCGACGCCCGCCGTCAAGCCCGCCGCTGCACCCAAGGGCGCGGCGGTGGCCGGCCTGCGGTGACGGTGCGCGCAGCGGCCAGGCCGCGGCGACGCCATGTGCTCCTGCTGGCGCTGCCCCTGCTCGGCACCTCGGTGGCATCCGCCGACGTTGCAGCACCCGCGGGCGCATCGACCCCCATGGTCACGCTGTGCATGACGGGTGAGAGCGTGGTCTTCGAATGCCCCGTCGCGCGCGGCAGGCGCGTTGCGGTCTGCGGCAGCGCCGACCTCACGGCCACCGCGGGATCGCTGCAATACCGCTTCGGCCGTGCGGCGCAGCTCGAGCTGCAGTGGCCCCCCGTACCCGCGGCGGACTGGCGCAGCCAGGTCAAGGCCGGGCAGGTGATGTACGCCGGCGGCGG
>JADZCL010000021.1 GCA_020851615.1 Rubrivivax sp. | reverse complement strand
GCGACCCGCTGTGCGCGGTCGCCGGCTGGTTGCGCATGCCCTTCTGGCCGTGCGTGCTCTACATGGCCATCGGCAAGTTCCTGCGCTACGTCGTCATGACGGCGGGGCTGGTGTGGGCCTTCCCCGGTGCGCTGCCGCATTGACGAGCGGCCGCGGGGGGACTTGCCTCAGGCGGTCGCCGCCAGCGTCCCCTCGAGGTCGTCGAGCACTTCGTCAAGCCGCTTGAGCGCCTGCATGCCGGTGGTGCCGGCGGCTGGCCGGCGCGAGCGCAGCAGGCGGCGCCGCGGGTCGTCGAGCACGGCGTGGTCGAGCGCGAGACCGTGCGCGGACAGCGTGGCGGCGATGTGGCTGCGCCGCGAACGCAGGTCGGCGCGCGTCTGCTGGTAGGCATGCTCGGCGAGCAGGCGGCGCTCGGCGTAGGCGAAGGTGTTGGCCAGGAACATCTCCGGGTCGCGCCGGTCGGGCTCGAAGAGCAGGATGTCGATGTCGGGGTGGCTGCGCTCGTAGCCCTTGAGGCCCAGTTCCAGGCGGGAGTGGATGAGCGAGCGGAAGGTCTGCGCCAGCACGACCGGCAGGCCTCCGGCAACCAGGTGCGGGATGCGCTCGGCCTTGGCCGCCGCGACACGATGCGGACCGTCCTCGGTGCTGGTGTAGGGCACGAGCGGGTTCAAGCACAGCACCAGGTCCAGCCCCATGTCCAGCAGCACGCTGGCGTGCAGGGTCTTCTTGAGCGCGCCGTCGACATACCAGCGCCCGTCGATGGGCACTGGTGGGAACAGGCCCGGCAGCGCCGCACTGGCGGCCACCGCCAGCGAAATCGGCACGTGCGCGAAGCCCGGCTTGCCAAAGGGTGCGGCCGCGCCGGTGTCGAGATCGGTCGCCACCAGCACCAGCTTGTGCTGCAGGCGGCGGAAGTCGTTGGTGCGCCCCGGCGCCGACAGCACCCGCCGCATCTGCGCCTCGAGCGGCGAGTGCGTGAAGAGCCCGGTGGGCAGGGCGCGGCCCAGCCGCTCGGCGGCAGCCAGCAGCGAGTGGCGCTCGAACGCCAGTTGCAGGCCCGCCTGCAGCAGCAGGCCCGGCAGCATGGCCGCACGATGTGCATACTCGGCCAGCGCCGGGCGGATGAAGAGCGAGGGCTGGACGATGTCGCTGCGCGGCCCGCGGTTCTCGATGAACGAGGTGCACAGCTGGCGCGGCGTCATGCCGTTGGCCAGGCCCGCGGCGATGAAGCCCCCGGCCGAGACGCCCACATAGCCGTCGAGCTGGTTCATGTCCAGCCCGACTACCGATTCGTCGAGCGCGCACAGCGCGCCGATCTCGTAGATGGCGCCCAGCGGCCCGCCGCCGGCCAGGGCCAGGCCGACCCGCGGCGCGGCGCCGGACGTCATGTGGCCGTGCTTGCGGCGGTGCGGGCGGTCCATCCTCAGGCGGCAGCGGCGGCCTTGCGCGGCGCGCGCCGGGGGGCCGCCTTGCGCGCCGTCGTGGCGCCCGCGCCAGCCTTGCCGGCCTTGGCCGCAGCCTTGCCGGCCGCCTTGGTTGCAGCCTTGGGCGACGGCTTGTGCAGGCCGCCGGCCTTGGCCAGACGTGCCACGGCAGCGGCGAGTTCCTCGACCCGCTGTGTCAGCACCTCGACGTCCTTGGCACTGGGCACGCCCAGCTTGCCCAGCGCCTTGGCGGTGCGCTGCTCGAAGATGGACTCGAGCTTGTCCCAGTTCTGCCCCGCCTTGGCCGTCACCGTGCCGGCCATCGCGCTCATGCGCCCGGTGACTTCGCTGAGCTTGTCTTCGGCCAGCCCCTGGGTGCGCCGCTGCAGGTTCAGGCCTTCCTTGACCAGGGTCTCGAAGAACTTGCCGCCTTCGCCCTGGGCCTTGCCAAACGCGCCCATGCCGGCCAGCCAGATCTGCTGTGCAGAGTCCTTCACTGTTTGCGCAAGTTGGCTGTCGAGCAGCGTGCTGGCTGCACGCTGCTTCTTCGCGGATGTCTTGTCGAGCTTCTTGACCATGCTTTCCTCGTTGTCGGGGTCGGGGATCGTTGCTGCGCCGGCGGCGGCAACGTCATGGTTGAAAACTATAGGTTCGCGGCGGCCGGCGCGAGGCGATCATCTCTAGAGGAATGCGTCTATGAACGCGCACAGCGGTTGCGGCCCGCATCAGGGTGCGGTCTTCACGAGGGACACGACGGTGTAGGTGCCGCCGACCTTGTCGGCCGCAAAGCGCACCCGGTCGCCGACCGCGACGCCCTCCAGCAGCCGGGCGTCGGTGACGCGAAACACCATCGTCATGGGCGGCATGTCCAGGTTGCGGATCGCCCCGTGGCGCAGCGTCAGCTTGCCGGCGGCCTTGTCGATGCGGGTCACTTCGCCCTCGGCGTCGGGCGCCTGCGCCCACAGCGCGCTCGCGCTGGCCAGTCCGGCCAGGAGGGTGGCCAAGGGCTTCATCCACATCGATGACTTCATGTGCAGACTCCTTGCGCAGGCAGGGTGCGGGAAACGGGCCATCAACGCGTCAACGCACGCCGCGGCCACGATGATGACAGGCGTCGCGCAGGCCCTGCGCCGACTGCGCGCCTTTCCTACAATCGCCGCCGCGCGCTACCGCGCCGTCCAACCTGCCGTCATCATGTCCGACGCTGCCGAGCATTCACTGAAGCACATCACCGCCCGCGACCAGGCCGAGATCCTGGCGCAGGCGCTGCCCTACATCCGCCGCTTCCACGGCAAGACACTGGTCATCAAGTACGGCGGCAACGCCATGACCGACCCGGCGCTGCAACAGGACTTCGCCGAGGACGTGGTGCTGCTCAAGCTGGTGGGCATGAACCCGATCGTCGTCCACGGCGGGGGCCCGCAGATCGACGAGGCGCTGGCGCGCGTGGGCAAGAAGGGCACCTTCATCCAGGGCATGCGGGTCACCGACGCCGAGACCATGGAAGTCGTCGAATGGGTGCTTGCCGGCGAGGTGCAGCAGGACATCGTGGGGCTGATCAACGCCTGCGGCGGCAAGGCCGTGGGCCTGACCGGGCGCGACGGCGGCCTGATGCGCGCGCGCAAGCTCAAGATGCTCGACAAGGACGATCCGAGCAAGGAACACGACATCGGCCAGGTCGGCGAGATCACCGCCATCGACCCGAGCCTGCTGAAGGCGCTGCAGGACGACCAGTTCATCCCCGTCGTCAGCCCGATCGGCTTTGGCGAACACAACGAGAGCTACAACATCAACGCCGACCTCGTCGCCGCCAAGCTGGCGACGGTGCTGCAGGCCGAGAAGCTGATCATGCTGACCAACATCCGCGGCGTGCTCGACCAGGCCGGCGCACTGATCACCGAGTTGTCGCCACAGAGAATCGACGCGCTCATCGCCGACGGCACCATCAGCGGCGGCATGCTGCCCAAGCTCGCCGGCGCCATCGACGCCGCCAGGAGCGGCGTCAAGGCCGTGCACGTGGTCGACGGCCGTGTGCCGCATGCGATGCTGCTCGAGGTCCTCACCGACCAGGCCTACGGCACGATGATCCGCTCGCACTGAACCTAGGGTTTCTGCTCCCTGCAGATCGGGGGGGCAAATCCACTCCAAGTCTGACGACATCGATCTTGCTTCCTCTTACATTGTGCTAAGAGCGGACGATCAGGCCGCTTCCACCGGAGGGGATGAGATGAGGTCATCAGTGCGGGCGGCCGCGCGCGCGGCGGCGTGGGTTCTTGGTGTCATGGTGATGGGTGCGCAGGCGGCACCCGTGACGGTGAGCGTACCCTTCTTCAACCTCGAGTACCGCGGCGTCAATTCGCTGGGGTATTCAACAGGCGCACTGGTTCGCTTCGGCGCCAATGACGTGTCGCCGGTGCTGACCAACAGCAACCCGGCCGACTATGCGCTGGGTACCGTCGGCTGGGTGACCAAGGATGGCGTCAACAGCAGCGCCTGGTCGCGCCGTATCTGGTCCGACCCGCTGCCCGTCGCCAGCGGTTTTTCGTCGCGCTATTTTCAGGACGACCCGTTCTTCCGCGGCGACTTCACGCTGCACTTCCGCAATACGGTCGGATCGGTCGATCAGGTCGACATCCCGGTGCAACTGGATCCGAACGCGCAGCACGCGCCCAAGATCGAGAACCTCACGCTTTCGGGAACCGGTGCCGCGCCCACGTTCACCTGGTCGCCGCCGGCCAACGCCACCGTCAACGGCTACCGCGTCAACATCTATGACCGTGCGCTGGCATTGCAGGGCTTGGGCGCGAACGTGGCGTCGATCAACCTGCAGCCGACCGACAACTCGATCACCGTGCTGCCGCAGCACTTCACCAACCCCAACTTCGCCTTCCAGTTCAACACGCAGTACGTGATCGAGATCTCGATCATCCAGACCAAGGACGGCCTCTCCAACAACCTGGGCAATGACAACGTGCAGGCGATCGCACGTTCGTATGCCGACTTCACGCGCCTGCAGAGCGGGGCACCGGTGGTCAACCTGCCGGTGCTGCAGCCAGATGGCTCTTTCCTCTTCAACATGACGGTCCAGCCGGGGCAGACCTACTACATCGACCCCGAGATCGCCATCGGCTACGACTACGCCATCGGCAACGCCGGCGACCCCTTCTTCGCCTCGGTCGATCTGCCGGACGACATCGGTGATGGTCTCTACGACATCTTCGGCTTCGACGGCATCGGTGGCTGGACGCTGCTGGCCGCCAACTGGGACGGCCACAACGTCTTTGCGTTCGGCCCCGGCGGCGTCGACCGCTTCCGCGTCCTGGGCATCGAGACCAGCGCCGGCCTGGATCCCGCCAACACCACGGCGTTCATCACCGGGCTGACCTTCACCGGCGCCGGCCGGTTCACGGGCACACAGACGCCGATCACGGTCGAGGTGCAGCTTCCCGAACCATCCACGCTGGCGCTGCTGGCGGTCGCATTCGGGGCCGGGGTCTGGCGGCGGCGCGCGCGCACGACCGCTTGACCCACAATGCGGGCGTGTGCCCCGACGACACGCCCGCGCCGCGAATCACCCCCGTCTGGCTCTTCGACCTCGACGACACGCTGCACGACGCCTACCGCTCGGCCATGCCGCAGCTTGCGCAGGCGATGGGGTGCTACGTGCAGAGTGAGCTCGGTCTGTCGGCGGCGCAGTCCGATGCGCTGCGTCGGCGTTACTGGCTGCGTTATGGCGCCACGCTGCTGGGCCTGGTGCGCCATCACGGCGTGAAGGCGGCGCACTTCCTGCACCACACGCACGAGTTGCCGGGCCTCGAGGCGCGGCTGCAGCGCCATCCGCACGACATCGCGGCGCTGGCCACGCTGCCTGGGCGGCGCTTCGTGCTCACCAATGCGCCACGCGCCTACGCCTTGCGGGTGCTGCGCACGCTCGGGCTGCTGGCGTACTTCGACGGCGTGATCACGATCGAGGACATGGCCATGTTCGGCCAGCTGCGTCCCAAGCCCGATGCGCGCATGCTGCGCCGCGTGGCGGCCAAGCTGGGGGTGCAGCCCGCGCAGTGCACCCTGGTCGAGGATACGCTCGCGCATCAGAAGTCGGCCCGTCGCATCGGCATGAAGACGGTCTGGTTCAAGCGCTGGGTGCGCGCCCGTGCGCCGCGCGACGTGCGCAGCGCGCGGGCGCCGGCCTACGTCGACTGCCGCGTGCACAGCCTGCGTGAACTGCGCCTGCGCATCGGCGTGGCAGACGACCCGAGCGGCGCGCGCTGATGTGAGGGGCCAGGGCGCCGGCGGCGGAGTCGGTGTTTACCTGCAGCCGGAGCCGCGCCGGGCCTATGCAAGAATCGTCGCCTCCCCTTGCCGAACCCACCCAGAGCGCAGCGCGCGACGCGATGTCCGAGACGATGCCCGACCCGGTCGGCGCCGAAGCCACGCCCGCTACGCAGGCGTCCACGGCTGCGGTGGCGCGCAAGCGCCCGCGGCCCGGCGAACGCCGGGTGCAGATCCTGCAGACGCTGGCGGGCATGCTCGAGCAACCCGGCGCCGAGCGCATCACGACGGCCGCGCTCGCCGCCCAGCTCGAGGTCTCCGAGGCGGCGCTCTACCGCCACTTCGCCAGCAAGGCGCAGATGTTCGAAGGCCTGATCGATTTCATCGAATCGAGCGTGTTCGCCCTCGTCAGGCAGATCACCGAGCGCGACGAGTCCGGCGCATTGCAGGCCCAGCGCATCGTGCTGATGCTGCTGCAGTTCGGCGAGAAGAACCCGGGCATGACGCGCGTGATGGTCGGCGATGCACTGGTCTTCGAGCACGAGCGGCTCTCCGCGCGCATGAACCAGTTCTTCGACCGCGTCGAGTCGCAGTTGCGCCAGTGCCTGCGCCTGGGCGCGCAGGAGCAGGGCTCGACCACGCCGTCGGCCGATGCGCACGCGCTGGCTTCGGCGCTGACCGCGCTCATCGTCGGCCGCCTGCAGCGCTACGCCCGCTCGGGCTTCCGGCGCCTGCCGACCGAGGCCATCGACACGCCGCTGCAGCGCCTGGCGGCCTGAACGGCAGCCCTGCCAGCGCCAGCGGGCGGGATGGGGCTCGCTAAACTCGACCGCATGTCCGCCGTCGAAAACCTGATTGCCCGTGCCGACGCGCTGCTGGCGCGGCTGGAGGCGGTGCTGCCGCACCCGCTCGGCGCCCCCGACTGGTCGGCCTCGGTGGCCTTTCGCTACCGCAAGCGCGGCAGCGCCGGGCTGCTGCAGCCCGTGCGGCATGTGGCGGCCATCCGCCTTGCCGACCTGCGCGAGGTCGACGCGCAGAAGGAGAAGCTGCTGCGCAACACCGAGCAGTTCGTCGCCGGACGGCCGGCCAACAACGTGCTGTTGACCGGCGCGCGCGGCACCGGCAAGAGCTCGCTGATCAAGGCCTGCCTGAACGCCTTTGCCGCGCGCGGGCTGCGGCTGATCGAGGTCGACAAGGCCGATCTGGTCGACCTGCCCGACCTCGTCGACCTTGTCGCCGAGCGGCCCGAGCGCTTCGTGATCTTCTGCGACGACCTGAGCTTCGACGAGGGCGAGGCCGGCTACAAGGCCTTGAAGAGCATGCTCGATGGCAGCGTGGCGCAAAGCAGCGACAACGTGCTGATCTATGCCACCAGCAATCGCCGCCACCTGCTGCCCGAGTACATGAAGGACAACCTCAGCTACCGCCACACCGAGGATGGCGAGGTGCATCCCGGCGAGGTGGTGGAGGAGAAGATCAGTCTCTCCGAGCGCTTTGGCCTGTGGCTGAGCTTCTATCCCTTCAGTCAGGACGAGTACCTGGCCATCGTTGCGCAGTGGCTGCGCAGCTTCGACGTGCCCGAGGCGGCGATCGCGGCCGCGCGGCAGGAGAGCCTGGTGTGGGCGCTGGAGCGCGGGTCGCGGTCGGGGCGCGTGGCCTTCCAGTTCGCCAAGGACTTCGCGGGGCGTGCGGGTGAGCGGTGAGCGCATGCCGGTGGACGTGGCCGTTGGCGTGCTGTTCGACGGCGGGGGCGCCTTCCTGATGACCAGCCGGCCGCAGGGCAAGGTCTACGCCGGCTGGTGGGAGTTCCCGGGCGGCAAGTTCGAGCCCGGTGAGGCGGTCGAGCAGGCGCTGCGGCGCGAACTGCACGAGGAGCTGGGCATCACCGTGGGCGCCGTGCAGCCCTGGCAGCAGGAGATCGTCGACTACCCGCACGCACGGGTGCGCCTGCACTTCTGCAAGGTGTACCAGTGGACAGGCACGCTGCAGATGCGCGAGGGCCAGCAGATGGCCTGGTGCACGCTGCCGGTGGCGGTGGCGCCGGTCTTGCCGGGCACCGTGCCGGTGCTGCGCTGGCTGGCCGCCGAGCGCGGCTTCGCCGGCCCGACGCACCGCACGACGTAGACTTTCGCGCATGCAGGACACGAACAGTCAGGACGCCTGGCTCGACCAGATCACATGGGACCGCGACGGCCTGGTGCCGGTGATCGCACAGGAGCAGGGCACGGGCCACGTGCTGATGTTCGCGTGGATGAACCGGCAGGCGCTGGCCGAGACCGTGCGCCGTGGCCAGGCCGTCTACTGGAGCCGCTCGCGCAGCCGGCTGTGGCACAAGGGCGAGGAGTCGGGCCACTTCCAGCAGGTCCATGCGATTCGCATGGACTGCGACCACGACGTGCTGCTGCTGAGCGTCACCCAGCTCGGCCACGCACCGGGCATTGCCTGCCACACCGGCCGCCACAGCTGCTTCTACCAGGAGCTGCAGGCCGGGCAATGGCGCAGCGTCGACCCGGTGCTGCTGGACCCCAAGCGGATCTACGACCGATGAGCACGACTTCATCCGACGACACCCTGGCACGGCTGGCGGCCGTGATCGAGTCGCGCCGCGGTGGCGACCCCGAGCAGAGCTACGTGGCGCGCCTGTTGGCCAAGGGTCCAGACGCCATCCTGAAGAAGATCGGCGAGGAGGCCACCGAGACGGTGATGGCCGGCAAGGACGGCCAGCCCGAGAAGATCGTCCACGAGCTGGCGGACCTGTGGTTCCACTGCCTCGTGGCGCTGGCGCACTTCGGCCTGTCACCGGCGCAGGTGCTGGACGAACTGCGCCGCCGCGAGGGCATCTCCGGCCTCGAGGAATTCGCCGCCCGCAAGGCCGCCGCACGCGACCACGAAGGAAGGCACTGAAGCGATGAGCACCGACTCGAACTGCATCTTCTGCAAGATCGTCGCCGGGGCGATCCCGTCGAAGAAGGCCTACGAGGACGCGGAACTTCTCGTCTTTCACGACATCAACCCCTGGGCGCCGGTGCACGTGCTGATCGTTCCCAAACGGCACATCGCCTCGCTGGCCGACACGGGCGTGGCCGACGAGGCGCTGCTGGGGCGCATGCTGGCGCTGGCGCCGCGGCTGATGCAACAGCTTGGGGTCGCCAACGGCTTTCGGGTCGTCGTCAACACCGGGCGCGATGGCGGGCAGGAGGTCGATCACCTGCACGTTCACGTGATGGGTGGCCCCAGGCCCTGGACGCGGGGGTAAGGGCGGCACCTGTCCCGTTGCACTCCCACCGTCACCTAGAATGTCCGGTTCCTTTGCAGGAGAACTCACATGGGATCGTTCAGCATCTGGCATTGGCTGATCGTGCTGCTGGTGGTGGTGCTGATCTTCGGGACCAAGAAGCTCAAGAACATCGGCACCGACCTCGGTGCGGCAGTCAAGGGCTTCAAGGACGGGGTCAAGACCGGCGGCGAGGCCGAACCGGGCGTTCCGGCACCGCCTGCGCAGCAGGTGACGCAGGCGCAGCGCAGCGCCGACCAGACGGTCGACGTCGAGGCCAAGCAGAAGTCCTGAGCCGCGGCCGCCGCGTCCAGAGTCCGTTGAATCGCCACCCCTGACGCCTGGGCGCGCGGTCGCCTTGCGACCCAGCGCCCAGGCCTTGCCGCATGATCGACTTCGGTTTCGACAAGCTGGCCCTCATCGGTGCCGTGGCGTTGATCGTCATCGGCCCCGAGAAGCTGCCGCGCGTGGCCCGCACGGTCGGCCACATGCTGGGCAAGGCGCAGCGCTACGTGGCCGACGTCAAGGCCGAGGTCAGCCGCTCGATCGAGCTCGAAGAGCTCAAGAAGATGAAGACGCAGTTCGAGGACGCCGCGCGCGACGTCGAGCAGACCGTGCAGCGTGAAGTGGGCGAGGCCGCCGCCGAGTTCAACGCGCTGGGTGAGGTCGGCTCCGGTGGCAGCACGCGCGACGATCCGCTGGAGACGGTGCCCGTCTACCGCCATCCGAAGAAGAACTGGCGCTTGAAGCGCGGCGCCATGCCGCAGTGGTACAAGCGCGAGCATGGTGTGCGCACGCGTGCGCAATCGGGTGCGGCCCGCGTGGCGCGCTTTCGGCCGCCTGGTGTCAAGCCCGGGGCCAAGGGCCGCACGTGAGCGAACCGAAGAAGGACGCCGAAGACGAGCTGGCCGGCACCGAGGCGCCGTTCGTCTCGCACCTGATCGAGCTGCGCGACCGCATCATCCGCTCGGCCATCGCCGTGGGTATCGCCTTTGGCGTGCTGGCCTTCTGGCCGGGCATGGGCGCCCTCTACGACCTGCTGGCGCAGCCGCTGGTGGCGCACCTGCCACAGGGCACGCGGCTGATCGCCACCAACGTCATCTCGCCGATCCTGGTGCCGCTCAAGATCACGCTGATGGCGGCCTTCCTGGTCGTGCTGCCCTATGTGCTCTACCAGGTCTGGGCCTTCGTCGCGCCGGGCCTGTATTCGCACGAGAAGAAGTTCGTGCTGCCGCTGGTGATCAGCAGCACGCTGCTGTTCTTCGTCGGCGTGGCGTTCTGCTACTTCCTGGTCATCCCGGCGATGTCCAAGTTCATTCAGGCCTTTGCACCCAGTGCGATCACTGCGGCGCCGGACATCGAGCAGTACTTCGGCTTCGTGCTCACCCTGTTCCTGGTCTTTGGCATTGCCTTCGAGGTGCCGATTGCCGTCATCGTGCTGGCGCGCATCGGCCTGGTCAGCATCGAGCAGTTGCAGAAGTTCCGCGGCTACTTCATCGTCGGCGCCTTCATCGTCGCAGCGGTGGTGACGCCGCCGGACGTGATCTCGCAGCTCTCGCTGGC
>JADZCL010000020.1 GCA_020851615.1 Rubrivivax sp. | reverse complement strand
GATGAGGGTTCGTCGAGATAGAGCAACTGCGGGTCCAGCACCAGCGCGCGGGCGATGGCCGCCCGCTTGCGCATGCCGCCGCTCAACTCGGCCGGCTCGAGCTCGAAGGCCTCGGCCAGGCCCACGAGCGCCAGCTTCCAGCGCGCCAGGCGGATGCGCTCGCGCGGTGTCAGCGTGGTGAACAGGCGCAGCGGCAGCATGACGTTCTCGCCCACCGTCATCGAACTCCACAGCGCGCCCGACTGGAACATCACGCCAAAGCGCCGCCGCAGCACGGCCAGGGCTTCCTCGTCGCTCTGGTGCAGGTCCTGCTCGCCGTAGAGCACCTGGCCGGCTGCGGGCTGCTGCAGGCCGATCAGGTGGCGCAGCAGCGTGCTCTTGCCGCAGCCGCTGGCGCCGACGATGGCCAGCACTTCGTCGCGGCGAATGTCGAAGTCAAGCCCGTGCTGCACGACCTCGTCGCCGAAGGCCATGGTCAGGCCGACCACACGCACCAGCGGCTGCCCGGGGTCTGCAAGGTCGGCGCCCGCCACCGTCACCAGCCCAGGTTCTGAAAGAGCACGGTCGTGACCGACGCGGCGACGACGATCCACAGCAGGGCCTTGACGACGGCCGTCGTCGTCGCCGTGCCGACCGACTGCGCGTCGCGCCCGGCGCCATGCAGGCCTTCGCGGCAGCCCGCCAGCGCCACCAGGCCGATGTAGAGCGTGCCCTTGAAGAGGCCGATCCACAGATGCTTCCAGCTCAGCACGGCGGCGCACTTGTGCAGGTAGTCGGTGGCGGGCACGCCGTAGATGCCCACCACCGGCGGCAGGCCCGCCAGCACCCCCACCAGCGCCGCGTAGGCGATCAGGAAGGGCGCCATCGTCAGCATCGCCAGCAGGCGCGGCAGCACGAGGTAGTCGATCGGGTCGATGCCCAGCGCGCGCAGGGCGTCGATCTCCTCGTTGGCGCGCATGCTGCCCAGTTGCGCCGCATACGCCGCACCGATGCGCCCGGCCAGGATCACGCCCGTCATCAGACCTGCCAGCTCGCGCACCATGCCCACCGTGACGACGTCGGCGATGAAGTTCTGCGCGCCCAGGCGCTGCAGTTGCGCGCCCCCCATGTAGGCCAGGATGAGCCCGATCAGGAAGCAGGTCAGTGAAACGATGGGCAGCGAGAGCGGGCCGGCCTGGTCGAGCTGGCGGAAGTAGTCCGATGCGCGCATGACGGCCCGGCCGCGCAGGAGGCGGCCAAGAGACAGCGTCACCTCGCCGATGAAGGTCGCGGTCTGCAGCGCGTCTTCACCCTGGCGGCGCAGCCGCATGAAGATCCCGGCGTCATCGACATGCTCGGGCACCTCCTCCAGCGCGCTGCCGGGGGCCGGCAGGGCCAGCTCCAGCGGCGCACGCAGGGCGTCGGGCAGGGCCGAGAGATCGATCACCGCACCGGCGCGACGCAAGGGCGCCAGCAGCGACCACAGCCGCGGTGCCGCCACATGATCGAAGCCGGTGAGCGCCTGCGCGTCGACGGCGACGCCCTCGCCTTCCCCTGGCCCCGGTGTGGGAGCCGGAGCCAGCGGGTGGACCCGGCCACGCCAGTCGCCCTGCAAGGCGAGCTGCCAGCCGCCGGCCATGTGCGACCACTGCACGGACTCGGAGTCGACGGGATCGCGCGCCTTCACGGGGGCGATGATGCCGCAGGCGCGGCATCGTGCCGTGCCGCGCTGCGCTACGCTTGCGGCCTTTGCGCCACGGGAGAAGCGGATGACTCGATCGACGCCTGCGCGCCAGGCCGATGGGCGGCAGGCCGATGCGCTGCGCCGCCGCCTGCTGCAGGGCCTGTCGGCCGCGGCGGTGCTGCCCTGGATGGGGGGCGCTGCGGCGGCGCGGCGGACAGGTGGCCCGCCGGTGGCGCCCCGTGAGCCCGTCAGCGAAACCTTCTTCGGCCACCGCGTCATCGATCCCTACCGCTGGATGGAGAACGCCAAGGACCCGCGCTGGGAGCCCTATATGCGCGGGCAGGACGCCTACGCGCGCCGCATCCTGGGGGCGATCTCCGGCCGTGACCGGCTGCGCGCGCGCGTGGCGCAGCTCTCGGGGGGCAGCACCGTGGTCGCGGGCGTGCACGCTGCCGGCAGCAAGATCTTCTACGAGGTACGCCCGGCCGGCACGGACAGCTTCAAGCTCGCCGTGCGCACCGATCTGCGCGGCGCCGAGCGCATCCTGATCGACCCGACCGCGATGCGGGGTCCGGGCGGCGTGCACGTGTCGCTGGACTGGTGGCTGCCCGCGCCGGACGGCGAACGCGTGGTGTACGGCCTGTCCGAAGCCGGCAGCGAGAACTCGGTGCTGCACGTGATGGAGGTGGCAACCGGGCTCGTGCTGCCGCTGCGCATCGCCGGCACGCAATACGCGCAGCCGTCGTGGCTGCCCGATTCGAGCGGCTTCTTCTACAGCCGAGTGGCCGACCCGGCCAAGCTCGGCCACGTCGAGTACTACCTCAACGGCCCGCGGCTGCTGCATCGCCTGGACAGTGTGGATGGGGTCGACCGGGTGGTGATGGTGCGCGGCATGGATCCGGCGGTGGTGGTCGACGAGCGGGAGTTCCCCATCGTCGTGGCGCCTGCATCGGGCGACTACGCGCTGCTGCAGTTGCAGGGTGGCGTGCGGCGTGAGAACCCGCTCTATGTCGCGCCGCTGGCCGACGTGCTGGCCGGCCGCGCGCAATGGCAGCCAGTCTGCAGCCTCGAAGACGAGGTGGTCGACTTCGCCTTCGACGACAAGGACCTGTATCTGCTCAGCACACGCGGAGCCGAGAACGGCCGCGTTCTGCGCACGCCGCTTGCACAGGCGCGCATTGACAAGGCCAGCGAGGTGGTGCCGGCCGGCCCGGGCGTGATCGAAGCCATCGCCATGGCGCGCGACGGCGTCTACGTGACCAGTCTGGATGGTGGCTACCACACGCTGCGGCGGCTTGAGCGTGACGGCCGGCTGGACTTGGTTCCCCTTCCCTGGGAGGGCGCGATCGCCGGCCTGTCGACCGACGCCCGGCAGGACGGCGCATGGCTGGACGGCACCGGCTGGCTGTTGCCGCTGACGAGCTTTCACTTCGACCCGGCAGAAGGGCGCACCGCCCCGACCGGGCTCACGCCGCCCTCGCCGCTGGACCTGTCGCCTTACGAGGCGCGCCGCCTGCTCGTGCGCGCGCGCGATGGCGCGCAGGTGCCGCTGTCGGTGCTGATGAAGAAGGGCCTGCCGCTGAACGGGCGCAATCCGGCACTCGTCGAGGCCTATGGCTCCTACCAGATCGCGATCAACCCCTTCTTCAGCCCGCGCACGCTGGCGCTGCTCGAGCGCGGCGGCGTGTTTGCCATCGCGCATGTGCGCGGTGGCGGTGAGTACGGCCGGCGCTGGTGGAAGGCCGGGCAGAAGCTCGAGAAGCCCAACACCTGGCGCGACCTCATCGACTGCTGCGAGTACCTGATCAAGGCGCGCTATGCGTCGTCGAAGACGCTCACGATCCAGGGCGGCTCGGCCGGCGGCATCACGGTCGGCATGGCGCTGACCGAGAGACCAGACCTCTTTGCCGGGGTGATCAGCAACGTCGGTGTCTCCAACCCGCTGCGGGCGGAGTTCAGCCCCAACGGTCCGCCCAACATCGACGAGTTCGGCACCGTCACCGACGACGCCGGCTTTCGTGGCCTGCTGGCGATGGACGCCACCCAGCATGTGCGCCGCGGTGCCCGCTACCCGGCGGTGCTGCTGACCGTGGGCATGACCGACCCACGCGTGCAAGCCTGGGAAGGCGCGAAGATGGCCGCCTGGCTGCAGTACGCGAGCGTCTCGCACGCCCCCGTGTTGCTGCGCGTGAACTTCGATGCAGGACATGGCCTGGGCAGCACGCGCACGCAGGTCGATGCGCAGCGTGCCGACGAGTTCGCCTTCGTTCTCTCGCGCGCCGGGCGGCGCGATGTCGGCTGACGCGGCGCAGCACGCGCCAGCAAGCGGCCCTACACACGGAGCACTTCCATGATCGAGCAGGAGATCAACAGCCTCGTCCCGACGCGCGACTTCTCGCGCCGCGGCTTCATGCGCACTTCGGTGGGCAGCGGTTTCGCCGCTGCCGTGCTGCCCGCGCTGGCGCAAACGGCGATCAAGACGCCGGCCACCGGCCTGGTGGCGGGCGAAGTGATGATCCCGGTCGGCGACTTCAAGATGCCCGCCTACCGCGCGGCCCCGCAAGGCAAGGCCAATGCCCCGGTCGTGCTGCTGGCCAGCGAGATCTTCGGCGTGCATGAGTACATCGCCGACGTGGCACGGCGCCTGGCGCATGCGGGCTACTTCGCGATCGCGCCCGAACTCTTCGTGCGCCAGGGTGATGCGCAGGCCTACGGCGAGATCGCCAAGTTGGTGAGCGAGGTCATCGCCAAGGTTCCCGACGCGCAGGTGATGCAGGACCTGGACGCCACCGTCGCCTGGGCGCGCGGGCAGGGCGCCGATGCCACGCGCCTGGCCATCACCGGCTTCTGCTGGGGCGGCCGCATCACCTGGCTGTACGCTGCCCACAACCCGGGCGTGAAGGCGGCCGTGGCATGGTATGGGCGGCTGGCGGGTGAAGGCACGGCCCTGGCGCCGCGCAACCCGCTGGACCTGGTGGCGTCGATCAAGGCGCCGGTGCTGGGCCTGTACGGCGGAGCCGACGGCGGCATTCCCAACGCGAGTGTCGAGCAGATGCGCAAGGCGCTGCGCGAGGCCGGCAACCAGGACAGCGAGATCGTCCTCTACCCGGACATGCCGCATGCGTTTCACGCCGACTACCGGCCAAGCTACCGCAAGCCTGCAGCCGACGATGGCTGGCAGCGCTTGCTGGCCTGGTTTGCGCGCTACCTCGCCTGAAGGCCAGCCTGCGCGCTTGACAACGCTGCTAGGCTGAAGTCGTCGGGGCCTGCAGTGGCCCCGTTTGCAATCCGCCTTGGCCGTACGCCGCCGCTGCGCCCGTCTTGTGCATGACCCTGCTCTACATCCTCATCGCGACGCTGGCCGGCGGGCTGATCTCGGTTCTGATCGCTGCAGCCATCAGCGTGGCGCTGCTCACGCGCCTGGTGCGCAGCCTGGTCGGTGTATCGACCGGCATCCTGCTCGGGACCGCGCTGCTGCAGGTGCTGCCGGAGGCCTTCGAGGCGCACGCGCCGCCGCAGGCCCTGTTCGCCACCTTGCTGGGCGGCCTGTTCGCCTTCTTCCTGCTGGAGAAGGTCGAGCTCTACCGCCACGGCCATCATCACGAGGGCGATCATCCCCACCACCATCACCACCACGGCTTCGATGCCGAGCAGGCCGGTCGCGGCGGGCTGGCGGTGCTGCTGGGCGACAGCATCCACAACTTCTGTGACGGCGTCATCATCGCCGCGGCCTTCCTGGTCGACGTGCAGCTGGGCGTGGCCACGGCAACAGCGATCGTCGCGCACGAAATCCCGCAGGAGGTTGGGGACTACATCGTGCTGCTCAACGCGGGTTTGTCACGCACGCGCGCGTTGGCCTACAACGCGCTCTCGGGGCTGGCCGCCGTCGCCGGTGGCGTGCTCGGCTATTTCGTCGTCGGGCCCTGGCAGGCCGCATTCCCCTACCTGCTGGTGGTTGCGGCAAGCAGCTTCATCTATGTGGCGGTGGCCGACCTGATGCCGCAACTGCAGCGCCGCCTGCCCTGGCTGGAGACCGTGGGCCAGATCGCCTGGATCGCGGTCGGCCTGGGCACGGCGGTCGCCATCACGCTGCTGCGGCACGCGCACTGACCGCGTGCCGCGCTGCGGGCGTGCCTCAGCGCACGACGAGCACGGGCAGCGTGCCGTGGGTCAGCACCTTCTGGGTCTCGCTGCCCAGCAGGAGGGCCGAGACGCCGCGCCGGCCGTGCGAGGCCATCACGATCACATCGCAGGCCGCGGTCTTGGCCTGCTCGAGGATGGCTTCCCAGGCGTGGAGTGCCTCCACCGTGTGGCCCTGCGCCTTGATGCCCGCGGCGGCTGCGGCGTCGAGCACCGTCTTCACGTTGGCTGAGGCGATGCGCTCCTGCGCGTCGAAGAACTCCTGCGGCGGCACCGGCTGCATCTCGGAGATTGCGCTGTACGGGAAAGGCTCCTTGACGGCGATGACTGCCAGCTCCGCGCCGCAGAGCTTGGCCAGCGCGAGAGCCGACTGCACCGCCTTGCCGGTGATCTCGGAACCGTCGGTGGGGACGAGGATGCGCTTGTACATGGACACTCCTGGTGTGCTGCTGCGGACGCCGTGCCGCGACAAGCGCCATCATGCCCCAATCGACGTGCCCGCGGGGAGCGGGCAGCCGCGGCTCAGGCGTCCGCGCGCGCGAAGACCAGCGAGGCGTTGGTGCCGCCGAAGCCGAAGCTGTTGGACATGACGGTGTGCAGCGGCCCGTCCATGCGCTCGCGCAGCACCGGCAAGCCCG
>JADZCL010000019.1 GCA_020851615.1 Rubrivivax sp. | reverse complement strand
GTGTGTCGCTGCGCCAGCAACCACAGCAGCGCGTGCGCGCCGCAGATCTCGTTGCCGTGCGTCAGCGCCTGGACCAGCACCGTCGGCCCGGGTCGCGCGCTGTCCAGCACGTGGACGTAGTCGACTCCGGCGTTGCCCTGGCGCAGCGCACGGATGTCGGGCGGCAGGATCTCGAGCAGGGATTCGGGCATCGCACAACCTCGTCGCTCCGCCGCGGCACGCCCACGGCGTACGGGTTTGTTCTGGTGCGGCGGTGGCCTGGAAGTATCGCCCCACCGCCCACAATGGCGCCCGACACGCGCAGCCGCGCCGGCGGCCGCCGAGCCTGACACGAGGAGATCCGAACATGCAGGAACACGACATCCGTGCGCTCATCGAAGACGTGCGCACCGGCACGCTGCCGCGGCGCAGCTTCATCGCCCGCCTGGTCGGTGCCGGCCTGACGGCGCCGATGGCGTCGATGCTGCTCATGCACGCTGGCATCGCGCAGGCGCAGACCGCCCTGCCCTACAAGCCGACCAAGCGCGGTGGCGGCGGCACGCTCAAGGTGCTGTGGTGGCAGGGGCCGGTGCACCTGAACCCGCACTGGGCCACCGGCACCAAGGAGCAGGAAGGCGCGCGCGTGTTCTACGAGCCGCTGGCAGGCTGGGACAAGGACGGCAACCTCTACCCGGTGCTGGCCGCAGAGATCCCCACGCGCGAGAACGGCGGTCTCTCGGCCGACGGCACGGCGGTGACCTGGAAGCTCAAGCAGGGGGTCAAGTGGCACGACGGCCAGCCCTTCACCGCCGATGACGTCGTCTTCAACTGGGAGTTCTGCAAGGACCCGGCGACCGCGGCCTCAGTCGTCTCGAGCTACCGCGACATCGTCGTCACCAAGATCGACTCGCACACCGTGCGCGTGGTGTTCCAGAAGCCCACGCCGTTCTGGGCCGAGCCCTTCGTCGGCACGGTGGGCATGATCATCCCGCGCCACCTGTTCAAGGACTACATGGGGGCCAAGTCACGCGAGGCCCCGATGAACCAGAGGCCGGTGGGGACGGGCCCCTACAAGTTCCTCGATTTCAAGCCCGGCGACATGCTGCGCGCCACCGCCAACGAGAACTACCACATCGCCAACCGCCCGTACTTCGACGCCTTCGAGATGAAGGGGGGCGGTGATGCCATCGGTGCCGCGCGCGCCGTGCTGCAGACCGGCGAGTACGACTACGCCTGGAACCTGCAGGTCGAGGACGAGATCCTCAAGCGCCTGGAGAGCGGCGGCAAGGGCCGCGTCACCATCACCTACGGCGGCAACATCGAGTTCATCCTGCTGAGCTATGCCGACCCGTGGAAGGAGATCGACGGCGAGCGCAGCCACGCCAACAGCCGCCACCCTGCGTTCAGCGACAAGGCCGTGCGTGAGGCAATGGGCCTGCTGATCGACCGCAAGGGGGTGCAGGACTTCATCTACGGCCGCACCGGCGAGGCCACGCCCAACTTCCTCAACAACCCGCCGCGCTTCAAGAGCAGGAACCTGAAGTTCGAGTTCAACGTCGACAAGGCGGCCCAGACCCTTGAAGCCGCCGGCTGGAAGAAGGGGGCCGATGGCATCCGCGCCAAGAACGGCGTGAAGCTCAAGTTCGTCTACCAGACCTCGGTCAACCAGCCGCGGCAGAAGACGCAGGCCATCATCAAGGACGCCTGCGCCAAGGCGGGGGTGGACCTCGAGCTCAAGAGCGTCACCGCGGCGGTCTTCTTCGGCGGTGACTACGCCAACCCCGATACCTACCAGAAGTTCTGGTGCGACATGGAGATGTACACCACCACCATGACGCAGCCCGATCCGCAGGTGTTCATGGAGCAGTTCTGCAGCTGGGAGATGGCCACCAAGGCCAACAAGTGGGCCGGCCGCAACCTCAGCCGCTGGCGCAGCGACGAGTACGACGCCACGCACAAGGCCGCGCAGGTCGAGCTCGATCCGGTCAAGCGCGCAGCGATGTTCATCAAGCTCAACGATCTGGTGTGCGGCGACGGCTACATCCAGCCGGTCGTCTACCGGCCGCGCCCCTCGGCAGCCAACACCAAGCTCGTCACCCAGCTCTCGGGCTGGGACAACGACCTCTGGGCACTGGCCCACTGGTACAAGGAAGCCTGAACGGGCGCCAAAGCAAGGAAGACGGAGAACAGCTCATGCACGACCAAGACATCAGCACCCTCATCGAACAGGTACGCGCGGGCACGCTGCCACGCCGGCAGTTCGTCACCCACATGCTGGCCGCAGGCCTGACGGCGCCGATGGCGGGCACCCTGCTGTTGAATGCGGGCGTCGCGCAGGCACAGACGGCGCCAGCCTACAAGCCGACCAAGCGCGGCGGCGGCGGCATGCTCAAGATCATCTACTGGCAAGGGGCGGTGCACCTGAACCCGCACTATGCCGGCGGCACCAAGGACCAGGACGCCAGCCGCATCTTCTACGAGTCGCTGGCCGGCTGGGACACCGAGGGCAACCTGATCCCCTGCCTGGCCGCAGAGATCCCCACCCGCGCCAACGGCGGCCTGGCCGCCGACGGGCGCAGCGTGACCTGGAAGCTCAAGCAAGGCGTGACCTGGCACGACGGCAAGCCCTTCACGGCCGACGACGTGGTCTTCACCGCCGCCTACGCCGGCGACCCGGCCGC
>JADZCL010000018.1 GCA_020851615.1 Rubrivivax sp. | reverse complement strand
TCCTCCTTCTCCCAGGGGCTGGCCTTCATCTCGGCAAAACCGCTGCGCACGACCACCTTGACATCGTGCGCGCCCAGCCGGCGTGCGCTGCGGCAGCAATCCATCGCCGTGTTGCCGCCGCCCAGCACGAGTACGCGCGCGCCGATCGAAGTCACGTGGCCGAAGGAGACCGCGGCCAGCCAGTCGATGCCGACGTGGATCTGCGCTGCCGCCTCCTGTCGGCCGGGAATGTGCAGGTCGCGCCCGCGTGGCGCGCCGCTGCCCACGAAGACGGCATCCCAGGGCTCGGCCAGCAAGGCCGCCAGCGAGTCGATGCGCTGCCCCGCGCGCAACTCGACCCCGAGGCCGAGGATGTAGCCGACCTCTTCGTCGATCACGCTCTCGGGCAGGCGAAAGCGCGGGATCTGGCTCCACATGAAGCCGCCGGCCTTCTTCTCGGCCTCGAACACGGTCACGCTGTAGCCCTCGAGTGCCAGGTCGCGCGCAACCGTCAGGCTGGCCGGCCCGCCGCCCACACAGGCCACGCGCTTGCCGTTGCGCGGCGCCGGGCGGGGGATCATGGCGCGCACCTCCTGCCCCTTGTTGTCGGCCGCCACGCGCTTGAGGCGGCAGATCGCCACCGGCTCGGGCTTGCCCAGGTTGTGGTTCTCGACGCGCAGGCGGCGGCAGGCCGGTTCGCAGGGGCGGTCGCAGGTGCGACCCAGGATGCCCGGGAAGACGTTGGCCACCCAGTTGACCATGAACGCCGCGTCGTAGCGACCCTGGGCGATGAGCCGGATGTATTCGGGCACCGGAGTGTGGGCCGGGCAGGCCCACTGGCAATCCACGACCTTGTGGAAATAGGCCGGGTCGGCCACGTTCGTCGGCTGCACGGGCACGTTCTCCTTGCGCTGCACGCAGACCGCCCGCAGCACCCGACACCGGGCCCCGCGGCGGCTGCTGCCACTCGTGCGCAGCAGTCTATGCCAGCGGGCGGCGCCGTCGACATCGGGTCAACCCACCATGCACACCGCACACGCGCGGCAGCCGCTGGCCCTTGCTCAGTCCGCCACGTCGTGCACGCGCGCGTGCGGGTGCACCGCCAGCCGGATCGCCGGGTCCAGCCGCACCGCCAGCGCCAGCAGCACACACAGCGCGCCGAAGACGCCGGTCGCCACCGTCGAGCCCGCGTGCTCGAGCAACCAGCCGCAGGCCGCCGCACCGGGCGGATTGAGCAGGAAGGCAAAGAGCCGGAAGCTGCTGTTCACCCGCCCCTGCAGCGCGTAGGGGATGAGCGCGATGCGATAGCTGAACTGCACCACGTCATAGAGCGGCCCGAAGAGGCTGGCCAGCGCGTACACCGCCCCCAGCGTCCACGGCCCCGGGCAGAGCAGGAACAGCGGCAGGCAGGCCGCGCGCACCGCGACACTCAGCAGGATCGCCTGGCCGAACGACAGCCGCCGTGCGACCACGCCACCCAGCAGCGCACCGAAGATGGCCCCCACGCCGCCAAGCGAGAAGACCAGGCCGATCTGCGCCGCACTGGCACCGCGCTCCTGCGCCAGCACGATCAGCAGCAGCGGCAGCGCGGCGTTGATGCCGTTGAGCACGCAGGTGACCAGGGCCATGTCGCGCACGACACGCTGTCGCCACAGCCAGCGCATGCCCTCGGCCACCTCCTCCCGCAGCGGCCGCGGAGGGCGCGCGGCAGCCGGCGCGAACGAGGTGCGCAGCCGCCACACCGCCACCGCACCCAGCAGGTGGCTGGCGGCATCGACGACGAAGGGGAATCCGCGCCCGACCGCCTGGTAGAGCCAGCTGCCCAGCGCCGGGCCGACGATGGAAGCGGTGGCAAAGCCGGCCTGGTTCTGCGCGGTGGCCTGCTGCAACTGGCGCGCCGGCACGACGCGCGGCAAGGCAGCCGTCTCGGCGATGTTGAAGAACACGTGCAGCGCACCCTCGACCACCGCCACGACGTAGATGTGCGCCACCACCAGCATGTCCAGCGCCAGCGCCAGCGGCACGCTGGCCACCGCCACGAAACGCGCCGCATGACAGACCAGCATCACGCGGCGGCGGTCCCAGCGGTCGATCAGCGCGCCCACGGGCAGGCTCAGCAGCAGGTAGGGCACCATGCGCAGCGCCGTGGCCCAGCTCGCCTGCAGCGGCGAATTCGTGAGCGCCAGGATCAGGATCGGGTAGATGATCCCCGAGGCCTGCGCGCCCAGCGTGGTCAGCACCTGCCCGCTCCACAGCAGCATGTACTCGCGCTGGCGCCACAGCGGCAACTCCGCCGCCGTGGCGTGCGCTCCCGCTGCGCTCACACGACCCGCAGCGGTTTGGGGAAGCCGTCGACGCGCCGCCCCTTGCGCGCGCGCCGGCCCACGTGTGCCGCGAGCGCAGCGCCGCGCAAGACCTCGGCCTTGTCCTTGCCACCACGCCCCTGGCCGTGCACTTGCAGGCTGTCGGCCAGCGTCGCCACCGAGACCAGCGGCGCCTTGGCGTCGACGTCCATCAGCGTCAGGCCGCGTCCGCCCCCGGGCTGCAGCTTCAGCTCGTCGAGCCCGAAGACGAGCAGCCGCCCGTCCAGCGCCAGGCAGGCCACCTGCGTCTGTCCGGGCTGCAGCGCCACCGGCGGCAGCGGGCGGTCTGCGGCGTCCAGCGTCAGGAAGGCCTTGCCCGCCTTGTTGCGACCCTGCAGGTCGCCCGCCCGCGCGAGCAGCCCGTAGCCCCCGGTGCCGGCCAGCAGCAGCACCTGCTGCGCGGTGCCGGCCCAGTAGTGCGCGACCTGGGTGCCGGGCTCGAGGTCGACGAGCGTCGTGATGGGCACGCCGTCACCGCGCCCGCCGGGGAGCTGCGCCACGGCCACGCTGTAGGCACGCCCATTGCTGCCCAGCACCAGCAGCGTGTCGACGCTGCGACAGGCGAAGGCGCCGTAGAGCGCATCACCGGCCTTGAAGGCCAGGCCGCCGATCTCGATCTCGTGCCCCTTGAGCGCACGCACCCAGCCCTTGAGGCTGGCGACCACCGTCACCGGCTCGTCGACGACCTTGATCTCGACGGCCACGCGCCGCTCTTCCTGGATCAGCGTGCGGCGTTCGTCGCCGTAGGTCCTGGCGTCGGCCTCGATCTCCTTGATCACGGTGCGCCGCAGGGCCGCGGCGCTGCCCAGGATGTCCTCGAGCCGGAGCGCCTCCTCGCGCCGCTGGTCCAGCTCCTGCTCGATGCGGATGGCCTCCAGTCGCGCCAGCTGGCGCAGGCGGATCTCCAGGATGTCCTCGGCCTGGCGCTCGCTGAGCGCAAAGCGCGCGATCAGCGCCGGCCTGGGTTCGTCGGAGTCGCGGATGATGCGGATCACCTCGTCGATGTTCAACAGCACGAGTTGCCGGCCCTCGAGCACGTGGATGCGATCGCGCACCTTCTCCAGCCGGTGGCGCGTGCGTCGCGCAACCGTGGCCTGCCGGAACTGGAGCCACTCGCCCAGCAGCTGGCGCAGGCTCTTCTGCACCGGCCTGCCATCCAGCCCGATCGCCGTCAGGTTGACCGCCACGCCGCCCTCCAGGCTCGTGTGCGCCAGCAGCGTCTTGACGAGATCCGCCTGCTCGATACTGCGGCTGCGGGGCTCGAACACCAGGCGCACCGGCGCCTCCTTGCCCGACTCGTCGCGCGCGGCGTCGAGCACCGCCAGCACCGCCGCCTTGAGCTGCTGCTGTTCCTGCGTCAGCGCCTTCTTGCCCAGCCTGACCTTGGGGTTGGTGAGCTCCTCGACTTCCTCCAGCACGCGCGCCGCGCTGGTGCCGTGCGGCAGCTCGGTGACGACGAGCTGCCACTGCCCGCGCGCCAGCTCCTCGATCGTCCAGCGCGCGCGCACCTTCAGGCTGCCGCGGCCGCTGGCGTAGGCCGCGCGGATGTCGGCGGCACTGCTGATGAGCTGGCCGCCGCCGGGGAAGTCCGGCCCCGGCAGCAGCGCATGCAGCTCGTCGTCGGAGAGGTCGGCGTTCCTCAGCAGGGCCACCGCCGCCTGCGCCACCTCGCGCAGGTTGTGGCTGGGCAGCTCGGTGGCCATGCCCACGGCAATCCCGCTGGCCCCGTTGAGCAGGGCAAACGGCAGCCGTGCCGGCAGCAGCCGCGGCTCCTCCTGCGAACCGTCGTAGTTGGACTGGAAGTCGACCGTGCCCTCGTCCAGCTCGTCCAGCAGCAGCCGTGCGATCGGCGCCAGGCGTGCCTCGGTGTAGCGCATCGCCGCGGCCCCGTCGCCGTCCCGGCTGCCGAAGTTGCCTTGCCCGTCGATCAGCGGATAGCGCTGCGCAAACCCCTGCGCCATGCGCACCAGCGCATCGTAGGCGGCCTGGTCGCCGTGCGGGTGGTACTTGCCCAGCACGTCGCCGACCACGCGCGCGCTCTTCACCGGCCGCGGCCCACCTGGCGGCGCGAAGCCCAGCCCCATGCGCTGCATGGCGAACAGGATGCGCCGCTGCACCGGCTTCTGGCCGTCGCACACGTCGGGCAGCGCGCGGCCCTTGACGACCGACAGCGCGTATTCCAGGTAGGCGCGCTCGGCGTAGTCGCCCAGCGCGATGGCCTCGCCCGCTGCAGCGGCGGGCGGATCGAACAAGTCACTCATCGAGAGGGAAAGGCAGCGCGGCGGCAGCCCTCAGCGGACAACCGGGCATTTTCGCAAAGGCGCAGGCGGCCCGCCGCCGCACGATGCGCGCAACCGCGTTCAGCCTCCCTGCCGCAGGCGAAAGCGCTGCAGCTTGCCCGTCTCGGTGCGTGGCAGCGTGTCGCGGAACTCGACTGCACGCGGGTACTTGTAGGCGGCGATCGTCTGCTTGCAGAAGTCCTGCAGGGTCTTGACGAGCGCGTCATCGCCCTTGAAACCGGGCTTGAGCACGACGAAGGCCTTGGCGATCTGCCCGCGCGCCTCGTCGGGGATGCCCACCACCCCGCACTCGGCCACCGCCGGGTGCTGCAGCAACACGCTCTCGATCTCGGGCCCGGCGATGTTGTAGCCGCCGGTGATGATCATGTCGTCGGTGCGCGCCTGGTAGACGTAGTAGCCGTCGGCGTCGACGAGGTAGGCGTCGCCCGTGAGGTTCCAGCCCTGGTGCACGTAGACGGCCTGGCGTTCGTCGGCGAGGTACTTGCAGCCGGTGGGGCCCTTGACGGCCAGGCGGCCGACCTGCCCCGGCGGCAGTGCGCGGCCCTCGTCGTCGAGGATGCAGGCGCGGTAGCCAGGCACCGGCACGCCGGTGGCACCGGGTCTGGAATGTGCCTCGTCGGCGCTGATGAAGATGTGGAAGAGCTCGGTCGAGCCGATGCCGTCGATGATCTCGATGCCGGTGGCCTGCTTCCACAGCAGCCGCGTGGCCGCGGGGAGCGCCTCGCCAGCACTCACGCACTTGCGCAGCGACGACAGGTCCGGCTGCGGTGACATCTGCGGCAGCGCGAGCGCAATCATGCGGTACGAAGTGGGTGCGGTGAAGCACACGCTCACGCGGTGGCGCTCGATGGTCGGCAGCAGCGCCTCGGGCGAGGTGCGCTCGACCAGCACCACCGAGGCCCCCACCGAGAGCGGGAACATCAGCAGCCCACCCAGGCCAAACGTGAAGGCCAGCGGCGGGCTGCCGAAGAAGCGGTCGGCAGCCGTGGCGCGCAGCACGTGCACCGGCCAGCAGCGACAGGCGGCGATGACGTCGCGGTGGAAGTGCATCGTGCCCTTGGGCACGCCCGTCGTGCCCGAGGTGAAGGCGATCAGCGCCGTGTCGTCGGCGGCCGTGTCCACGCTCTGGAAGTGCGCGGGCTGTGCAGCCATCTCGGCTTCGAGCGAGCCCGCCGCCTCATCCCCGTTGAAGAGCAACGGCGCCCGCAGCTGCGGGCATTCGGCGCGCACGGCGTGCAAGGCGTCGGCAATGCGCGCATCGCACAGCGCGTGCGTGATCTGCGCCTTGTCGATGATGGCCTTGAGCTCGCGCTCGCGCAGCAGCGGCATCGACCCGACCGCGATGCCGCCGGCCTTCATCACCCCGAGCCAGCAGGCCGCGTACATCGGCGTGTTGGCGCCTCGCAGCAGCACGCGGTTGCCGGTGACCAGGCCCATGCGCTCGACGAGCACGCGGGCAATGCGGCAGGCGCGCGCGTGCAGCTCGCTGTAGGTCCAGGAGAAGGGCTGGCCGTCGCGCTCGCCGATCAGGGCGATGCGCTCGCCCTGGCCCTGCTCGAGCCAGCGGTCGAGCAACTCGGCGGCAACGTTCAGGCGCGGCGGCAGCTGCAGCTGCGGCCCCTCGAAGATGAACTCGGGCAGCGCCGCCTGTGGAGGCAGGTTGTCGCGGGCAAAGGTGTCCAGATGGGCGGTCTCGGTCATGGGCGGACGCTCCGGCAGCGCAGGGTGCGGCAAGGCGGGTGGAAAAGCCGATGTCGGCGGCATTCTTTGAAGATACATTTTCCCGCGTCACTAGTCGGAAACCCTTCCAGAGCCAACCCACATGCCTGCCGCCCCCGCCCTGTGGGACATCTCGCCCCCGGTTGACGAAGGCTCACCCGTCTTCCCCGGGGACACGCCGTACCGGCAGCACTGGGCCGCCACACTCGGGCCGGGCTGCCCCGTCAACGTCAGCGCCATCACGCTCTCACCGCACGTGGGCGCGCACGCCGACGCGCCGCTGCACTACGCAGCGGGTGGCGCGCCGGTCGGTGCGCTGGCGCTGGAGCCCTACCTCGGCCGCTGCCGGGTGATCCACGCGCTGGACTGCGGGCCGCTGGTGCACTGGGAGCACCTGCGCCACGCCTTGGCCGACCTGCCGCCCCGCGTGCTGGTGCGCACCTGCAAGCGTGCCGTACAGGACCGCTTCGACGCCGCGCTCACCGCCTACGCGCCCGAGACGGTCGAGCGCCTGGCCGACGCCGGGGTGACGCTGATCGGCATCGACACCGCCAGCATCGACCCCGCCGAGAGCAAGACGCTGGCGAGCCACCAGGTGATCCACCGCCGCGGCCTGCGCGTGCTCGAGAACCTCGTGCTGGACG
>JADZCL010000017.1 GCA_020851615.1 Rubrivivax sp. | reverse complement strand
CTGGCACGCAATTTCCTGTCGCCAGGTGCCGTCGGCGACCGCCTGTTCTCGCTCTTCGTCTTCGTGCATCTGGGTGTGCCCTTGCTGATGGTGTTCGGCCTGTGGTTCCACATCCAGCGCCTGTCGCACGTCGCGGTGTTGCCGCCGCGCCGCCTGGCGCTCACACTGGTGGCGACGCTGGCCGTGCTGGCGCTGGCCTGGCCGGTCGTCAGCCATGCACCCGCCGCCCTGGACCAGGTGCCCGCTGTACTGCACCTGGACTGGTTGCTGCTGTGGCTGCATCCGCTCACCGACGCCACCTCGAGCACCTTCACGTGGACGCTGGTCGCTGCGGCCATGCTGCTGCTGCTGGGCCTGCCCTACCTGCCCCAGCCCGCGCGTGCGGCAGTCGCGGTCGTCGACCCGGCCAACTGCAGCGGCTGCCAGCGCTGCTTCGCCGACTGCCCGTATGCCGCGGTGACCATGGTCCCGCACCCGAATCGGCGGGTGGGGCGCCAGTTGGCGGTGGTTGACGCCGACCTCTGTGTGGGCTGCGGCATCTGCGCCGGCGCATGTCCGTCGTCGACCCCGTTTCGCCATGCCGAGCGGCTGATCACCGGGATCGACATGCCGCAGCGTTCGGTCGACCGGCTGCGCCGCCAGGTCCAGCACGATCTGGCCGCGGCCCGTACACCCCGCCCGCTGGTGCTGTTTGGCTGCGACCACGGGGCCGCGGTGACGTCGGTCCAGGGTGATGATGTCGTCGCCTGCAGCTTGTTGTGCGCCGGGCAGTTGCCGCCATCCTTCGTCGAGTACGCGCTGCGCGACGGGGCCGCGGGCGTGGTCGTTGCGTCGTGCGCGCCGGGGGGCTGCGAATTCCGTCTGGGTGAGCGCTGGACGGCCGAGCGCCTGGCCGGTCGGCGCGAACCGCACCTGCGTGCCCACATCGCGGCCGCGCGTGTCGAGCAGGTGTTTGTGGGGCCGGGGCAGGAAGCCCTTCTGGCCAGTGCGGTCCAAAGGCTGCGCGCGCGGGTGCAGTCCCTGACAATCGAGCCCGATGAAACCCTCCACTGACCCCGTCGTCTCCGCCAAGCGCCATGCCACCCCCTTGGGGGCCGGGCGCTGGGTCGGCCAGTTCGTGCTCTACGGCCTGTTCGCGCTGGCTGTGGGCACCTTCTCGCAGTGGCCGCCCTATCACCCGATGGGACCCGACCAGGCGCAGATCAAGGTCAGCATCAGCCGCGTCGGCCAGCCCGTGGGCGACTGCCGCAAGCGGACCGCGGAGGAGCTGGCCAAGCTGCCTCCCAACATGCGCGCCCCCATGGACTGCCCGCGCGAGCGCTCGCCGCTGACCGTGGGTGTCGAGCTCAATGGCAAGAGCGTGTTGCAGCGCGTCGTGCCGCCCACCGGCGTGCGCAAGGACGGGGCGTCGTCGATCTACGAGCGGCTGGTTGTTCCCGCCGGCGAGCAGCACCTCGCCGTGCGCCTGCAGGACGACGTCCGCCCCGGCGCCGTCGTGCACCAACGCGAGGCCACGGTACAGCTCAAGCCCGGGCAGGTGCTGGTCATCGACTACGACGCCGCGAAAGGCGGCATCACGCTGCAATGAACTCCGACACCCTCTCGATGCCCGAGCAGCCGCGGCCCTCCCCGTCGCGACCGCAGGGGCAGGTGCACAAGGCCTCGGCGCCGGCGGCCTACCTCTTGCCCTCTCTGAGCAGCGAACGCCGTGCGCTGGCCCGGGCCTGGCTGTGGCTGGCGCTGGCGGCGCTGCTCGGTTCGGGCCTGTTCTCGGTGCTGCTGGTGCTGGCGCGCACGCCTGGCATCAACACCTGGCTGCCTGCGGGTGACTTCTTCCGCGTGGCACTCGTCGTGCACGTCGATCTCTCGGTGCTGGTCTGGTTCGTGGCCATTGCCGGGCTGCTGTGGACGCTGAACCTGCGGCCGCTGACCAGCGCCGCCAGCCTGAGCCTGGCGCGGGCGGCACTGCTGCTGTGCGGCCTCGGGGCGCTGGGCATGGCGGTGGCGGCCTTCGTCGGCCGCGGCGAGGCCGTGATGGCCAACTACATCCCGATGCTCGACCGCGCGGGCTTTCGCGCGGCCGTCTGGGTGTTCGGCGCGGGTGGGCTGATGCTCGTGTTGCTGGCCCTCACGCGGGCCGAGCCGGTCGGGCCGGTGGTTGACGGCACCGGCGCACTGCGCTTCGGGCTGCACGCCAGCGCGGTGGCATCCGGGGTGGCGCTGGTGGCCTTTGCCTGGTCGCTGGCGACGGTACCGTCCGAACTGCCGGCCAAGGCCTACTACGAGATCCTCTTCTGGGGCGGCGGGCATGCGCTGCAGTTCACCTGGACGCTGCTGATGCTCGTCTCGTGGCTGGCGCTGGCGCAGGCCTGCGGCGGGTGCGTGCCGCTGAGTGCCCGGGTGGTGCTGCTGCTGTTTGCGATTGCGCTGGTGAGCGTGTTCGTGACGCCGCTGGCCTACCTGATGTACGACGTCACCACGGTCGAGCACCGCGACCTGCACACCTGGGCGATGCGCCTGGGCGGCGGCCTGGCGATCGCCCCGCTGGCGCTGGCCGTGCTGCTGGCCGTGCTGCCGCTGCGCGCGCTGACCCCCACGCAGAGACCGCTGCGTGCGGCGCTGCTGGCCTCGATGCTGCTTTTCGTCGCCGGCGGCTTGATCGGCATGACGATCCAGGGCAGCAACGTGAAGATCCCCGCGCACTACCACGGCTGCATCGTCGGTGTCACGCTGGCTCTGATGGGCGTGATCTACCGCCTGCTGCCGGCACTGGGCTACCAGGCGCCCAGCGGACGGCTGGCCGTGCTGCAACCCTGGCTCTACGGGATCGGGCAGTTGCTGCACATCATCGGCCTGGTCTGGTCCGGAGGCTATGGCGTGCAGCGCAAGGTTGCCGGCGCCGAGCAGGTGCTGCGCAGCAGCGGCGAGGTGGCCGGCATGGGCCTGATGGG
>JADZCL010000016.1 GCA_020851615.1 Rubrivivax sp. | reverse complement strand
TTGCCGGTGGTGGCCACGCACCCGGTGCAGTTCCTTGCGGCCGACGACTTCGAGGCGCACGAGGCGCGCGTGTGCATCGCCGACGGCGATACGCTGGCCAACCCGCGGCGCGTGCGCCGCTTCACGCCGCTGCAGCACTTCAGGACGCAGGCGCAGATGGGCGAGCTCTTTGCCGATGTCCCCAGTGCGCTGGCCAACACGGTGCAGATTGCGCAGCGCTGCAACCTGGTGCTGGAGCTGGGGAAGAACCAGCTGCCCAACTTCCCGACGCCCGACGGACTGCCGCTGCCCGAGCACTTCCGCCAGGCCAGCCTGGCGGGGCTGGAGCGGCGCCTGCAGGAGCTCTTCCCCGACGTGCAGGAGCGTGAGCGGGCGCGCCCGCGCTACCTCGAGCGGCTGGAATTCGAGGTGGCCACCATCATCACGATGGATTTTCCCGGCTACTTCATGATCGTCTCGGACTTCATCGTCTGGGCCAAGGCCAACGGCTGCCCGGTTGGGCCCGGGCGCGGTTCGGGCGCCGGGTCGCTGGTGGCCTATGCGCTGTCGATCACCGATCTGGACCCGCTGCGCTACCAGTTGCTGTTCGAGCGCTTCCTCAACCCCGAGCGGGTGTCGATGCCCGACTTCGACATCGACTTCTGCCAGGCCAACCGCGACCGCGTGATCGACTACGTGAAGGCCAAGTATGGCCGCGACGCGGTGAGCCAGATCGCCACCTTCGGCACCATGGCCGCCAAGGCCGCGCTGCGCGATGTGGGGCGCGTGCTGGGGATGGGTTTCGGGCATGTGGACAGCATCGCCAAGCTGATTCCGGCGCCGCCGGGCAAGACAGTGACGCTGGCGCCAGTGCCCGATTCGCCCGATGGCGGACTCGTCTACGCGCGCAAGGAGGTACCCGAGCTCGAGCAGCGCGAGGCCGACGACGAGGAGGTGGCCGAACTGCTGCGCTTGGCGACCCGCGTCGAAGGCATCGTGCGCAACATCGGAATGCATGCCGGAGGCGTGCTGATCGCCCCGGGCAAGATCACCGACTTCTGCCCGCTCTACCAGCAGCCCGGCAGCGATAGCGCGGTGAGCCAGTTCGACAAGGACGACGTCGAGGCCATCGGCCTGGTGAAGTTCGACTTCCTGGGGCTGGCCACCTTGACCATCCTGGAACTGGCCAAGGACTTCATCCGTGCGCGTCGTCCAAGGCTGGCCGACTTCGCCTACGAGCGGCTGCCGCTGGACGACGCACGTGTGTACACGCTGTTCTGCAACGGCCAGACCGAGGCGGTGTTCCAGTTCGAATCGCGCGGCATGCAGGGCATGCTGCGCGAGGCTCGCCCGCAGCGGCTGGAGGACCTGATCGCGCTGAACGCGATGTTCCGTCCCGGGCCGATGGAGAACATCCCCAGCTTCTGCGCGCGCAAGAACGGCAAGGAGCCGGTGAAGTATCCGCACCCGCTGCTGGAGGCCGTGCTGGCCGAGACCTACGGCATCTTCGTCTACCAGGAGCAGGTGATGCAGGCCGCGCAGATGATGGGCGGCTACAGCCTCGGTGGCGCTGACGTGCTGCGCCGTGCGATGGGCAAGAAGAAGCCCGAGGAAATGGCCAAGGAGCGCGTGAAGTTCCGCGCCGGCGCGCTTGCCAAGGGCATTGCCCAGGCCAAGGCCGACGAAGTCTTCGACCTGATGGAGAAATTCGCCGGCTACGGCTTCAACAAGAGCCACGCCGCGGCCTACAGCCTGCTGGCTTATCACACGGCGTGGATCAAGGTCCACTGTGCGGCCGAGTTCTACGCCGCCAACATGACGGTCGAGGCCGACGACACCGACAAGCTGGCTGTCCTGCGGGCCGATGCCAAGCTCTTTGGCGTGGCGTTCGAGCCACCCGACATCAACCGTGGCGTGCTGCGCTTTCAGCCGGTGAGCGATCAGCTCGTGCGCTACGGCCTGGGCGCGATCAAGGGGACGGGGCAGGGCGCGATCGAGGCGATCGTCGCCGCACGCGAGGGGACCGCCGCGCAAGGGGGCGGTCCGTTCCGCAGCCTGTTCGACTTCTGCGCGCGCGTGGACCGCACGCGCGTCAACAAGCGCGTCGTCGAGGCGCTGGTCAAGGCCGGCGCCTTCGATGCCCTGCACCCCGATCGCGCCGCGGCGCTGGCCAGCGTCGGCCTGGCCTTCGAGTGGGCCGACGCGCAGGCCGCCAACGAGGCACAGGGAGGCCTGTTCGACTTTGGCGACGACGTGCATGGCTCCAGCAGCCAGGAGCCGTCGCTGGTCGCCACCGAAGCCTGGAGCCTGCGCCAGCGGCTGCAGCAGGAGAAGACGGCGATCGGCTTCTACCTGAGCGGACACCTCTTCGACGCCTGCGCCGATGAAGTGCGCCAGTTCTGCCGTCGCCCCATCGCCGAGTTGACCGACAGTCGCGAGAGCGTGCTGGTCGCTGGCATCGTCGTCGATCCGCGCTGTGTCAACGGGCGCAGCGGGCGCGTGCTCATCTTCCGGCTCGACGACGGCAGCGAGACCATCGAGGCTGTCGTGAGCGAGGACAGCCTGGGCGCGCGGCAGGAGCTGCTGCGGGAGGATGAACTCATCGTCGTGCAGGGCAAGGTGCAGCCTGACCGCTTCGCCGGCGGTCTGCGCCTGAATGTCGGCCAGGTCTGGGACCTCGCGACCGCGCGCACGCGCCTGGGCCGCTATCTGTCCGTCGAGGTGCGCCACGTCCTGCCGCCGGTGGCCGAACTGGTGCGGCTGTCCCCGGCGCGCCCTGCCGATGCGCCTGGCGATGAGGAAAGGCAAGGCCTGCCGGTTCGCCTGCGCGTGCAGCGGCCGCAGTTCGCGGCCGAGATCGACCTGGGTGACGATGGCCGGATCTGGCCCAGCGACGAGGCGCTGGAGCGCTGGCGGGCGGCGGCCCACGAGCAGCGCGCCGGCGTGGTCTACGAATGACTGCCCGCAGCAGCACTCGCCGTGTGGGCATGCACGCACCTGCAGGCACGCTCGCATCCGCGCGCGCACGGGAGGCAGCTACAGTGCAGCCATGTACGAAACGCCTCTGACCGGGCTGGTCCTCAGCGGGGGTGGCGCACGTGCGGCCTACCAGGTCGGCGTGCTGCGCGCCATTGCGCGCATCCGGCGTGACGTGCTTGCCCCACGCGCGCGGCTGCGCAATCCGTTCGGCATCATCGTCGGCACCTCGGCCGGCGCCATCAATGCCGCGGCGCTGGCCAGCCACGCCGATCGCTTCGAGCTCGCCGTCGAGGTGCTGGCCAAGGTCTGGCAGGGCTTTCGCGCCGAGCAGGTCTATCGCGCGGATTCGCTGGGGGTGATCCGCAGCGGGGCGCAGTGGCTGACCATGCTCTCGCTGGGGTGGGTGATCGCGCGCTGGCGCCGGCTGCGGCCACGCTCGCTGCTGGACAACGCCCCGCTGGCCGGCCTGTTGCAGCGGCTGGTGCCGCTGGAGCGCCTGCCGCTGATGTACGCGCAACGCCAACTGCACGCGCTGGCGGTCACGGCCTCCAGCTACACCAGTGGCCAGCACGTCACCTTCTACGACGGCAATCCGGCACTCACGCCCTGGGTGCGCTCGCAACGCATGGCCGTGCGCGGCTCGATTTCGCATGCCCACCTGCTTGCATCGTCGGCGATCCCGTTCGTGTTCCCGGCCGGGCGGCTCGCCGTCGCCGGCGGCGAAGGCTGGTACGGTGACGGCTCGATGCGGCAGACGGCGCCGCTTTCGCCGGCCATCCACCTGGGGGCACAGCGCCTGTTGATCATTGGCGCGGGGCGCATGCATGAGTCGGGTGGGCGTGCCAGCACGACGGCGGGTTACCCGAGCCTGGCGCAGATTGCAGGCCACGCGCTTTCCAACATCTTCCTGGACGCGCTGGCGGTGGACATCGAGCGCATGCAGCGCATCAACCGCACACTGGCCCTGCTGCCCGACGGCGTGCGGCAGGACACGCCGCTGCGCCCGCTCGAGTCGCTCGTGATCGCGCCCAGCCAGCGCCTGGACGATGTCGCCGAGCGCCACCTCGAGTGCATGCCGATGACCGTGCGCACCCTGCTGCGCGGCGTGGGCGTGGGCAACAGCGTGAACGACGCCCGCGGCGGCTCGGCGCTGGCCAGCTACCTGCTGTTCGAGGCGCCCTACACGCGCGAGCTGATCGCGCTGGGCGAGGCCGACGTGCAGGCGCGCCGCGACGAGGTGCTGCAGTTCTTCGGTTGGGGCCGGGCCGAGCCGGCTGCGGCGGCCGGCACCGTGCCCCGTGAACTGGACTTCGAGCTGCCCTGAGCAGGGCCGCCGGGTCTACTTCGGCGCGGCCTGGCCGTCGCTGTGCACGCTCTTGTGCGCGGCCTTGCGCTCGCCCCGCGCGGGCTTGTCGGTCTTGGCCACCGTCGTTGCCACGTAGGCCTGTCCGCCGACGGTCAGGCCGGCCTGGGAGAAGCGTGCTGCGTTGCCCGGCCCGACGCCGGCAACGCGGTCGACGAAGTCGCCCCAGTCCTTGAAGTCCGAGGTCTTGCGGGCGGTGAGGATCTTGCCCGACAGCGCCGGGCCGATGCCTTTGACGCCTTCGAGTTCGGCCTGACTGGCCTTGTTGACGTCGACGGCGGCAAAGACATTGAGGGCCAGCGCGGCAAGAGCGGCGGCGAGCATGGAACGCAACATGGTGAATCTCCTTGGGGAAACGTCGTGGGTCGGGATGAGCCCGGGGCGCTGTCTGCTGTTGGGCCTGGCGTTCGGGCTGCAGTGGACTCTAGGCAGCGGGGCGGTGGCCGTCACTCCCGCGGCGGAGTTCCTGCCGCCGAGTGCACCGCGATTGGGGGCGTAGCCGGCGGGGCGCGCGCGGCCCCCGCTAAGCTATGGGGCAGCGACGAACAGGTGCCGCGGCTTGGACGGCCCACGCATCACGAACGATGGGCAGCAGCACGTCCACCCCGAAGGCCCCCCCCAGTCGAAGGTCCGTCCGCACCCTCAGCGGGGCGTGGGGCGTTTTCGTGCTCGCGGGGCTTGGCCTGGGTCTGTCCATGGCCGGACTGGGCTTTGCGCGGGTGCAGGATGCGGCCAAGACGACGCTGTGGTGGTTCACGCTC
>JADZCL010000015.1 GCA_020851615.1 Rubrivivax sp. | reverse complement strand
GCCTGTACCCATTCGGCCAGCGGGTCCCAGGGCGGGTCCGGGGCCAGGCCGCTGGTGCCGGTCAGGTACTCGCTCCAGGGTTCGAGCGTGCTTGGGTAGATCGCATCGGCGCTGGCGCGGACCTGCAGCACGATGGCGTTCAGGCCGGTGGCCTGCGCGTGCTCGAGCAGCGCGTGCATCTCGGCGCGCTGGGTCGCCGTGGGCAGCCCGGGGCGGCTTGGCCAGTCGATGTTGGCCACCGTCGCCACCCAGGCGCCCCGGAACTCGCGCGGCAGCGGCGGCGGCGTGTCCTCGCGCAGCACCGCACATGAGGCCAGCCAGGGGGCCAGGCACGCGGCCTGCAGCCAATGGCGGCGCTGCCCGTTCATGCCGGCAGCGCCTTGCGGCCGAACCCGGCCGGAATGCGCAGCCGCGCCGCGACCGCCACGGAAGGCAGCGTGCACAGGCAGACCCAGCCGAAGAAGAGCGGATAGCCCAGTTGCTGCTGCAGCCAGCCGCTGACCATGCCCGGCAGCATCATCCCCAGCGCCATGAAGCCGGTGCACAGCGCGTAGTGCGAGGTCTTGCGGGGACCGTCGGCGACCCAGATCATGAACATCAGGTAGGCGGCAAAGCCGAAACCGTAGCCGAACTGCTCGAAGGCCACGGCGGCGGTGACGAGTGCAAGCGACTGCGGCTGCCAGGCCGCCAGCGCGACGAAGAGCAGGTTGGGCAGGTGGATGGCCACCACCATCGGCCACAGCCAGCGCGCCAGACCGTGGCGCGAGATCACCCAGCCGCCCAGCAGGCCGCCGGCGGTGAGCGCGGCAACACCGATGCTGCCGTAGACCAGACCCAGTTGTGCCGTCGACAGCGCCAGGCCCCCGGCCGCGTGCGCATCGAGCAGGAAGGGCGCGACGAGCTTGACCAGTTGCGCCTCGCCCAGGCGATAGAGCATCAGGAAGGCCAGCACGGTGACGATGTCGCGCCGCGCGAAGAAGCTGGCGAAGGTCTCCAGGGTGCCCTGCCACAGCCCGAGCGCGGCGGGCGCGGCGCGATCACCCACAGGGCGCGGCAGCACGCCCTGGTGCCACAACGCCAGCAGCACGAACAGCAGGGCCAGCACGCCGAAGACGACTTGCCAGGCGAGCACGAGCTGGCCGGTCCTCTCGGTCAGCCGGCCAGCGGCCCACACGAGGCCACCCTGTCCGCTGATCATCGCCACGCGGTAGAAGAGGCTGCGCACGCCGACGAAGGCCGACTGCTGCTCGCTGCGCAGGGCGAGCATGTAGAAGCCGTCGGCGGCGATGTCGTGCGTGGCCGAGGCGAAGGCCAGCAGCCAGAACAGGGCCAGGCTCAACTGCAGCGCGTGCGTCAGCGGCAGGGTCAGGGCCACGCCGGCCAGTGCTGCGCCGACCAGCAGTTGCATGACGACGATCCACCAGCGCTTGTGCTGCAGCAGGTCCAGCAGCGGCGACCACAGCGGCTTCACCACCCAGGGCAGGTAGAGCCAGCTCGTGTAGAGCGCAATGGCGGTATTGGACAGCCCCAGGTTCTTGTAGAGCACCGTGGCCAGCGTCATCACCACCACATAGGGCAGGCCCTGGCCCCAATAGAGGCTGGGGATCCACCACCAGGGCGAGCGCATCAGGGCGGCCCGGCGAGTGCGGCGCGCACGCTGCCGCGCTGGGCATCCAGCCGGGCGGCGGCTTCGTGCACGCTCAGCTGCGCGCGCAGCGCGACGATGGCCACCTTGACCCGAAAGCCCGCCTCGCGCAGCGTGCGTTCGGCCGCCAGCTCGTCAGCGCCGCTGGCCAGCACGGTCAGCGCCAGGGCGCGCCGGCGCAGCTTGGCGTTGGTGGCGCGCAGGTCGACCATCAGATTGCCGTAGACCTTGTGCAGCCGCACCATCAGCGCCGAGGAGAAGCAGTTGAGCGCGATCTTCTGCGCGGTCCCCGCCTTCAGCCGCGTGCTGCCCGAGATCAGCTCGGCACCGGTGTCCAGCAGGATGCCGATCTCGGCCGCCGCCAGCAGCGGCGCACCGGGGTTGTTGGCCAGGCCGATCGTCAGCGCACCGCCTGCGCGGGCGGCCGCGACCGCACCCAGCACATAGGGCGTGCTGCCCGAGGCGGCAATGGCCAGCACCACGTCGTCGGCCGTGAGGGCGTGCAGCCGGATGTCGATCGCGCCCTGCTCGCGGTCGTCTTCGGCGCCCTCCACCGCCTCGAAGAGGGCGCTGCGGCCGCCCGCGATCAGGGCCAGCGCGCGCTCGGGCGGCCAGCTGAAGGTGGGGTTGAGCTCGACGCTGTCCAGCAGCCCGAGCCGCCCCGAGGTGCCCGCGCCGACGTAGACCAGCCGGCCGCCGGCTTCGATGCGCGGCAGCGCGGCCTCGACGGCCTGCGCCAGCGTCGGTGCGGCAGCCTGCACCGCCGCGATTGCATGCTCCTGGTCGGCAGCCAGGGCCTGCACGAGCGTGAGGCTTGGATAGAGGTCGAGCTCGGTGTGCTCGAGGCTTTGGGCTTCGGTGTTCGCCATGGCCCGCAGGCTAGCGCATCGCTGCCGCCATGGGCGCCGGCGGCGGCAGGTCGCGTGGCCAGAGCGCCCACCAGCGCAGCGGCTGCTTCATGCGACCGGCCAGCACCTGGGCTGGCGGCTGCCAGCCGAAGAAGAGATCGGCGCGCACCGCGCCGGTGATCGCGCTGCCGGTGTCCTGCGCCATCACCAGGCGGCGCAGGGGCGCGGCGGAATTGGGCTCGGTGGTGTCCAGCCAGAGCATGGCCCCCAGTGGCACCGCCAGCGGGTCGACCGCGACCGAGCGCCCCGGCGTCAGCGGCACGCCCTGCGCACCCCGCGGACCGCTGGCGGGGTCGGCCAGCGGCTCGACGCGGAAAAAGACCACGCGCGGATTGGCCCACAGCAGCTCCTGCAGCCGGTCCGGGTGGACTTGCGCCCAGGCCTTGATGGCCGGCCAGGACGCCTGCGCCGCGCCGAGTTCACCCTGCTCGACCAGCCAGCGGCCCAGTGAGCGGTAGGGCTGTTCGTTGTGACCCGCAAAGCCCACGCGCAGCAGCGTGCTGCGGCCATCGGGCTGGCGCATGCGCAGCCGGCCCGAACCCTGCACCTGCAGGAGCAGGGCATCCAGCGGGTCCTCGACCCAGGCGATCTCGCGTCCGGCCAGGGCCGCGCGCGCGGCGGGCAGGGTTTCGATCTGTGCGCGCGTATACCAGGGCCTGCGTGGCGCCGCAGCGGCCAGCAGTTGCAGCGGCGGCGCGTACAGCGGGACCTGGAATCGGCCCTGCGGGCTGCGCGTGGCCTCCAGCTCGGGCTCGAAATAGCCGGTGGCCAGGCCCTCGGCCTGCCCCTCGTCGGCCCGCACCTGATAGGGCTGCAGCTGCGCCATCAGCCATTGCCGCACCGCGTCGTCGGTCGGTGCCGGGGGGTCAAGCAGCGCCCGGGCGCAGGTTTGTGCCCAGCCTGCGGCCGGACGCGCACAGCCGGCCAGCAGCGCCGGCCAGAGCTCGGTGGCCCGGTCGGCGGCGAAGCCGGGCAGGTCGGACCACGCGGCGGCGACCCAGCGCGCCGTGCTGTGCGCGGGCGCGGCTGTGCGCGGCTCGACCGGCGCCTCTTGCGGTCGCGGCGGCACACCGATGCACGCCGCCAGCGCACCTAGAATCGCGGCCCCGGCAATGGCCAGACCGACGCGGATCATGTGGCTGCTTCTCATCGAGGTTCTGCTCGTCCTGGCGATCCTCTGCGGCGCGGTCTGGTGGACGATGTTCGCGGGGCGGTCGCAACGGTCCGAGCCGGCGGCCGGCGAAGCGCGCGACGACTCCTCACCCCGCTGAGGCGGACGACCGCGGCGGCAGCAGGAAGGACAGTGGCGCGCGCCGCAGCCGCGCGCGGATCGCGCGGTAGATGCGGCTGCGCTCGGGCAGCGCGATGCCGCGCGCCCGCAGCGCCAGTCGGAAGGCGAGGTAGAAGCTCACGCTCACGTTGAGCAGCCCGGTGAGCGGAATCGCCGCCAGGCACCACCAGAACGCGGGCTCGGCAAGCGCGGCCATGCCCAGGCTCCCGAGTGCAGCCCCGAGCTGCCCCGAGGACAGGGTGACGTGGCGCACGTCCAGCGGCAGGGCGAAGAAGGCCGCCAGCGGCGGCACCAGGCCCAGCATGAAGCCCAGCGACGCGTTGGCGACCACGCCCGAGATGTTGTCGCGCCACCAGGTGGCCCAGCGCTGCGCACGCGCCTGTCCGAGCCGTGCGACGGCGCGCGGGTTCCACGCGATCGCACTGTCCAGACGGTTGAAGACGAACCAGTTCTCGGCCCAGCCGGCCATCATCGAGCTGAGGAACAGCAGCACGCCGGTGAAGGCGGCAAAGAGCAGCGTGGGCCCGAGCAGGTGCAGGCTCGCCAGCACATGGTGGCTGCTTTCTGGGCCCACCAGCGGGTGTCCGAAGGCCGCCGTGCTGAGCCACTGGAGCAGGAACACCAGCGGACCGCAGGCCAGGACGTTGCCCAGGATGCCCGCGGTCTGCGAGCGCGTGAGCTGTGCCACGCGGTCGACGAAGCCCTCGAGCGCCGCGTCGTCGTTGTCGCGTCCGCGTGGCAGGCAGTCGGCCATCGCCGGTGCGGTCATCGCCGGCTGCTTGGTGGCCACCGTCCAGGGCGCCAGCATGATGATCACGAAGCTGGTCGCGTAGTTGATCCCCGCCCCCACGCCGCCCCAGAAGGCCGACAGCCCGAGCGCGAGGATGCCGAACTTGATGAAGGTCGTGAACGCCATCACCGTGCCGCCGCCCAACGCCATGCGCAGCATGGCGAAGAACTCGCCGCGGTCGCGCGTGATGTAGTGGCTGCCGACCTCGGCGTGGCGCTCGGCCAGCTGGCGCGCCAGCAGCGCATAGTGGCGCGCGAGCATGCTGCGGATGCCGCGCTGCCGCGCTGCGGCGTCGACCAGCTCGCGCGTGAGCCGCAGCAGCTCGGGCGGGGACTGCGGCGACAGCAGCACGTCCAGCAGCAGCTCGATGCGGCGGATGCGCGCCCGCAGCTGGTCGACCTCGAAGAGGATGTCCACCGAGACGCCGCAGGCTTCGAGGTGCGCACGCACGCTGGCTGCGGCGTTGTGGCACTCGTCCAGCAGCGCGCGCAGCAGCCGGGACTGCTGCTGCAGCGCTTCAGCCGGCGCCCCCTCGGCCAGCGCCTGGCGTAGCGCGTTGGTGCTCATCGTGAGCTGGCGAAAGGGCTGGTGCGCCAGCAGGCCGCGGTCCATGCGCTGGCGCAGGGCCGGCGCGTAGCCCGAGGCGTGCACCGCGCTGACGAGGATGGTCAGCGCTTCGGCGACAGCGTCGCGCCAGGCCGCGTCGGGCGTGGCCAGGAGGGCTGCCACACGGGCCAGCGTGGCGTTGTCCAGCGCCTGCAGCCACTGCGCATCGGCGGGCTCGAAGAGCAGGCCGAAGAGCTCGGCCAGGTCGCTCGTCTGCGGCGTGCCGGGCAGCAGGCGCCGGCGCAGCCGCGCGGCGACCTCGCTGCGCAGCGACAGCCGCGCGCCGAAACCGAAGTCGGCGAACAGCGCCGCCGCGTCGATCTCGCGCCAGAAGGCCGCCAGCAGCCCCTGCACCTGCGCGCGCAGGTCGGGGTGCTGCTCGATCACGTTGAGCAGGTGCCGCAGCCGCACCAGCGGCAGTGGCGTGCGCGGCGTGCCGCCGGCGGTCGAGCCGTCGCCCTGCACGGTCGGCGCATGACGCAGCCACTCCATCAGCCGCACCAGCCACAGGTGGCGCTCGACCTGCGGCGCGCGCGCGTCGCAGGCGTTGACGAGTGCCGTCAGGTCCCAGGCCGACGCCATCAGTGCAGCAGCCCGGGGAAGACGAGCTGGAACTCCGGCACCGGCGCTTCGAAGCTGCGTGCGTCCTCGGTCATGCAGTAGTAGGTGCCGCGCATGCTGCCGTGCGGTGTGGCGATCTGCGTCCAGCTCGTGTACTCGAAGCTCTCGCCGGGCTTGAGCAGCGGCTGGTGACCGACCACCGCCAGGCCGCGCACCTCCTCGGTGCGGCCGTCGGCATCGGTGATCAGCCACTGGCGGGCGACAAGCTGCGCGGTGACGTCGCCGCTGTTGCGCACCGTCACCGTGTACGCGAATGCGAACGGGCCGGCAGGGGGTTGCGACTGCTCGGGCATGTACTGCACGCGCACGGCGCAGGTGAATTGCGGTCGGCTCATGGCGGCGATTATCGAGGCCGCTCCTAGAATGCGCCGGCACATGGCCTCCTACCGCATCGCCCCCTCCATCCTGTCGGCGGACTTCGCGCGCCTGGGCGACGAAGTGCGTGCCGTGGTGGACGCCGGGGCCGACTGGATCCACTTCGACGTGATGGACAACCATTACGTCCCCAACCTCACCTTCGGCCCCATGGTCTGCCAGGCGCTGCGCAAGCACACGAGCGCCCCGATCGACGTGCACCTGATGGTGCAGCCGGTGGACGCGCTGGCGCAGGCCTTCTGCCGAGCCGGCGCCGACATGGTGAGCTTTCATCCCGACGCCAGCGCGCACGTCGACCGCACGCTGCAGGTCATCCGCGCCGAGGGCCGGCAGGCGGGCCTGGCCTTCAACCCGGCCACACCGCTGGACGTGCTCGAGTGGGTGATCGACAAGGTCGACCTCGTGCTCATCATGAGCGTGAACCCGGGCTTCGGCGGACAGAGCTTCATCGACAGCGCCCTGCGCAAGATCGAGCGCGCGCGTGGCCTCATCGATGCCAGCGGGCGCGACATCCGGCTCGAGGTCGACGGCGGCATCAAGGTCGACAACATCCGCCGCGTCGCCGACGCCGGAGCCGACACCTTCGTCGCCGGCAGCGCGATCTTTGGCCAGGCCGACTACGCGGCTGTGGTCACCGCCATGCGGGCCGAGCTGGCGCGCTGACGATCCGTCAGAATCTTCCGTCGCAATGACGGATGGCTGTTCAGTTCGGCCAGAACCTGCCTTCCATTCGTCATCGTCCGCGGCCAGACTCCAGCGCACGACTTGCTGGAGCAAACGCAATGCGCATCACCTTGCTGGGGGCTGGTCACATCGGCCAGACGATTGCCCACCTGCTGGCCACGGCCGGCGACTACGAGCTGACCGTGCTCGACCAGGACGCAGCGGCGCTGGCGCGACTGCGTGCGCTGCCCCTGGTCGCCCGCGTCGCCGACACGGCTGATCCCGCCGCGCTCGTGCGCGAGCTGCACGGCCAGCAGGCGGTCGTCAACGCGCTGCCCTATCACCTGGCCATCCCTGCTGCGACCGCGGCGCGCACGGCGGGTTGCCACTATTTCGACCTCACCGAGGACGTGGCCGCCACGCAGGCCATCCGCCGCCTGGCCGACGACGCACCGGTGGCCTTCATGCCCCAGTGCGGCCTGGCGCCGGGCTTCATCGGCATCGTCGCGCACCACCTGGCGCAGGGCTTCGAGAAGCTGCACGAGGTGAAGATGCGCGTTGGCGCGCTGCCGGCCTTCCCGACCAATGCCCTGAAATACAACCTCACCTGGTCGGTCGATGGGCTCATCAACGAGTACTGCCATCCCTGCGAAGCGATCCACGAGGGGCGGCGCATCGAGGCGCTGCCCCTCGAGGGCCTGGAGCACTTCTCGCTGGACGGCGTCGAGTACGAAGCCTTCAACACCTCGGGCGGCCTGGGTACGCTGTGCGACACGCTGGCCGGCCGCGTGCAGACGCTGGACTACAAGAGCGTGCGCTATCCCGGGCACCGCGCGCTGATGCAGGTGCTGCTCGACGAACTGCAGATGAAGCACGACGTGCAGACGCTCAAGGCCATCCTGCGCCGCGCCATCCCGAGCACCATGCAGGACGTGGTGCTGGTCTTCGTCACCGTCGCCGGCCTGCGCGATGGCGTGCTGCTGCAGGAGGTGTTCGCGCGCAAGGTCTTCGCCGAGCGCGGCGACGGCGCCGCGCTGCCCGCCCAGTCGGCGATCCAGATCACCACCGCTGCGGGCATCTGCGCGGCCGTGGACCTCTTCCGCGCCGGCCTGCTGCCGCAGCGCGGCTTCATCCGCCAGGAGCAGGTGCCGTTGCCGGCCTTCCTGGCCAACCGCTTCGGCCAGGCCTACCAGCAATCGCGGCAGGTGCAGAGCATCGGTTGAAGGCGATCGGTGCTCGGGTCAGTGCTCCCCGTGCATCAGGGATGGGCGCCCTCGTCGCCGTGGTGGCACGCGGCGTGGACGAGCTGTTCAGCTTGTCTGCCGCAGGAAGAGGAGCGTCGCGCTGCAAGGGCAGAGATCGTGCGCGCGGCTCGAGCGGATGCGCCGATCACCCACGACCTTGCCTTGGGGGACGAAGATCGGCTCCTGCTGCTCGACTCCGAAGTGTGCGCCGGTCTTCATGCGCGTGACGAAGAACACGCCTTGCTCGCACCAGCGCCCTCAGACGGTGGCGAGCGTTGCGGCACTCGCGCACCGCGTCTTCCCTCGCGCGCACCAGGTCGCGCACGGCTTCATCGGCCGCGCCGGGCACGCGCACCGCGGTGAGGTCCCCAGAAACGGTGCAGCCGCGCCAGGTTCATCGCGTCACGCCGCTCGGTCTTGACCCGGTCGCCCGAACGCTTGGGCACCGACGAGGGCGCCACCACCGCGCACTC
>JADZCL010000014.1 GCA_020851615.1 Rubrivivax sp. | reverse complement strand
AGGCCAGCTCACCCTGCCCAAGGAGATTCGCGACCGGCTGAACCTGGATGCCGGCGCGATCCTCGACTTCCAGATCCAGGCCGACAACACGATCACCGCCCGGCACGTCCAGCCCGATGCCCGGCGTCTCCGGGGGTTGCTGAAGTCTCCGCACGCTGCGCCACTGACCGTCGAACAGATGGACGAGGCCGTGTCGAACGACCTGCGCGACAAGCACACGCCCATCCGGGTGAGTCGCAAGTCCAGCAGCCGCTGCTCGGCAGCATCTGACATTGAGCAGAACCGCCATCTCACCGGCGAAAGGTGTCGGATCCTGACCAGCGTTCACACCGGCAGGGTTGCGAATTCGCCGCGACCTTCGATCGAGGCATGCGCAGCCTCCCAGGCGTCAAGGCTCCCTGACCAGTTGGGCTTGGAGCGTCGGCCGCCGCGCCCCGACAATCCAGGCAGGACGGCCAGAAAGCGCCACGATGAGCACCCGAATCGACGACCAGCCGCAGCCCAAAGCGAAGGTCAAGACCAAGCGCAAGCCCCAGCCGGCCCAGCCCCGGCTGTCGCACCGGCGCAAGCCCGCTGCGATGCCGGCCGACGAGTGGCAGCGCGCCCTGCGCCGCCAGTACGGGCGCGAACAGTGCTTCGAGCTGCAGAACCTGGGCGACGCGAAGCAGGCACCGGTGTTTTCCGACTTCCGCGTCGGCAATGCGGACAGCGGCGGACACTACCGCGTCACCATCCGCGGCACGGCCAACGGCGACAACCTGTGCACCTGCGCCGACTTCGCCACCAACGACCTGGGCACCTGCAAGCACATCGAGTTCACCCTGGCCCGCCTGGCGGCGCGACGCGGCGGCAAAGCGGCGCTGGCGCGCGGCTTCTCACCTGCGTACAGCGAGCTCTACCTGCACCATGCCGGCCAGCGCACGGTGCGCTGGCGCCCGGGCGCCGATTGCCCGCCGGCGCTGCTGGAGCAGGCGCGACGCCTGTTCGACGAGCAGGCTGGGTGGACGCTGCCCGTGGCCCGCATGGGCGACCTGGACGCCTTCCTGGCCCGTGTGCGCAGGACCACGCATGAGCTGCGCATCGATGAGCGTGCCCTGGCCTTCGTGGCGCAGGTTCGCGACGCCGAACACCGGCGGCAGGCGCTGGCGACCGCCTACCCCAAGGGCGCCGCCGACAAGGGCCTGGCCAAGCTCCTGAAGACGCGGCTGTATCCCTACCAGGCCGAAGGCGCGCTGTTCGCCGCCCGGGCCGGCCGCGCGCTGCTGGGCGACGAGATGGGCCTGGGCAAGACCGTGCAGGCCATCGCCGCGGCCGAGCTGCTGGCACGCCACTTCGGCGTGCAACGCGTGCTGGTGGTGTGCCCCACCTCGCTGAAGCACCAGTGGCAGCGCGAGCTGGCGCGCTTTGCCGCCCGCCCGGCCCAGGTCCTGCACGGCCTGCGCCCGGCACGCCAGCAGCAGTACCGCGAAGAAGCCTTTTGCCGCATCACCAGCTACGAGACGCTGGTGCGCGACGCCGACCTGGTGCAGGCCTGGGCCCCCGAGCTGCTGATCATCGACGAGGCGCAGCGTGTGAAGAACTGGAACACGGTGGCGGCGCGCGCGCTCAGGCGCATCGAGACGCCGTATGTCTTCGTCCTCACCGGCACGCCGCTGGAGAACCGGCTGGAAGAACTGATCTCCATCGTGCAGCTGGTCGACCAGCACCGCCTGGGGCCGACCTGGCAGCTGCTGCACGAGCACCAGCAGGTCGACGACGCCGGCCGCGTCATCGGCTACCGCCACCTCGACCGCATCGGCGCCACGCTGGCGCCCATCCTGCTGCGGCGGCGCAAGGCCCAGGTGCTGGCGCAACTGCCCGAACGAGTCGACAAGACCCTGTTCGTGCCGATGACCCCCGAGCAACGGCTGCACCATGACGAGAATGGCCTCATCGTCACGCGCATCGTGGCGCGCTGGCGCAAGACAGGTTACCTGTCCGACAGCGACCAGCATCGCCTGCAATGCGCGCTGCAGAACATGCGCATGTCCTGCAACAGCACCTGGCTGCTGGACCATGAGACCGATTTCGGCCACAAGGCCGATGAACTGGTCGCCCTGCTGGAGGAGTTGTTCGAGGACTCCGGCGACGGTGCACCCAGGAAGGCCGTGGTCTTCAGCCAGTGGCTGGGCACGCACGAAGTGCTGATGCGCCGGCTGCAGGCGCGCGGCTGGGGCCATGTGCTCTTCCATGGCGGCGTGCCAGGAGACCGGCGCGGGGCCCTGGTCGACCGCTTCGTTCAGGACCCGCAATGCCGGCTGTTCCTCTCCACCGACGCCGGCGGCGTGGGCCTGAACCTGCAGCACGCCGCGGCCATCGTGGTCAACATGGACCTCCCCTGGAACCCGGCCAAGCTCGAGCAGCGCATCGGCCGCGTGCACCGCATGGGGCAGAGTCGCGGTGTGCAGGTGATCAACTTCGTGGCCCAGGGCAGCATCGAGCAGGGCATGCTGGGCGTGCTGGCCTTCAAGAAGTCGCTCTTCGACGGCGTACTCGACGGCGGCGACGCCGAGGTCTTCATGAACGGCACGCGGCTGTCGAAGTTCATGGAAGGCGTGGACAAGGTCACCAGTGCCATGGGCGCCGCCGAGGACATCGCAGCCCCATCAGTGCCAGGAACCGGTTCGCCGACTGTGACCGACCGCCTCGAAACCCCATCCGGGCTCGCTTCCGAGCGGCGGTCGGGCGAAGGGGCCGGTTCAGCCCCTGACGGGGCGACATCCTTCAGCGAGGCGGCTGCGACCGATCCTGCGCCGGCGGCAGTTCCTGCGTCTGCCTGGGCGCCGTTGCTCGAGGCTGGCCTGCAGTGGATCACTGCGCTCTCCGAATCAATACCCGAAGCCGGCCGGCCGGCGAAACCAGGCCGCACGACACCGCACATCACGATCGATCCCGCGACGGGCGAACGCTGCCTGACCCTGCCCGTTCCCGATGAGACCAGCTTGCGGCGCCTGGCTGAGGGCCTGACGGGCCTGCTGAGTCGTCTTCGACAGCCCGGCTGACCGCGGCTGCCCGCACGGTCGCTCACGGTGTGGGCCTCATGTTGCACCCTGCAGGACCGCAGCCTCAGCCGCATTTCGCTGCCACACGCGGGCCGTCATTGGCTTGTCAACCGACCGCTGCCCCCGCCCGTTGTAGCGCGGCCTCCCGGTTGGAGGGGGGTCATTCAACTTTCGAAAGGTACTCCAATGAAGAAGCTCCTGGCCGCCCTGATCGCTGTCGCCTTTGCCTCGTCCGCGTTCGCCGCCGACGCCGCCAAGAAGGACGAGAAGAAGGCCGCCGCTGACAAGCCGGCTGCTGCCGCTTCCGCTGCCAAGAAGGACGAGAAGAAGAAGTAATCCCTGTAACAGGGATCGGCCTGGCGCCTGGCGCGCCGGGCTGTTCGCAGACGCCCGGTCGCGACCGGGCGTT
>JADZCL010000013.1 GCA_020851615.1 Rubrivivax sp. | reverse complement strand
GGCTACCTGGCCGTGCGCAAGCAGCTCGGCGGCATCTGGCGCGAGCTGATGGGAACGCACTATCCGGCGATGAGCATGATCTTCGTCTCGGACCTGCTCGACCATCCGGGCAAGATCGAGCTCGAGGCCACCGCCGCCATCCCTGCCGCTTGAACGCGGCACCATGCCGCGCCCGGCCGCACTCTGCTGCGGCCGCACTACCATTGCGCCCACAACACAACCGGAGACATGCCATGCCGTCCCTTTGCCGTGTCCGTCGAATCTCGCTTGCAGCCGCCGCGCTGCTTGGCGCCGTCGCCCTCTGTGGTCCTGCTGCTGCGCAGGGCAGCGGCAAGCTGCGCGTGGGCCTGATGCTGCCCTACAGCGGAACCTACACCGCCCTTGGCGTGGCCATCGAGAACGGCTTTCGCCTCTACGTGGCCGAGCAGGGCGGCAAGCTCGCCGGCCGTGAGCTCGAGTTCTTCAAGGTCGACGACGAATCCGACCCCGCCAAGGCGGTCGACAACGTCAACAAGCTCATCAAGCGCGACAACGTCGACGTCCTGATCGGCACCGTGCACTCGGGCGTTGCCATGGGCATGGCCAAGGTCGCCAAGGAGACGGGCACCCTGATGATCGACCCCAACGCCGGCGCCGATGCCGTGACCGGCCCGATGTGCGCGGTCAACATCTTCCGCAGCTCGTTCTCGAACTGGCAGCCGGGCTACGCGATGGGTGCGGTGATGGCCAAGCGCGGCCACAAGAATGCCGTGACCATCACCTGGAAGTACGCGGCCGGCGACGAATCCGTGAACGGCTTCAAGGAGGCCTTCACCAAGGCCGGCGGCAAGATCGTCAAGGACTTGACCGTGCCCTTCCCCAACGTCGAGTTCCAGGCGCTGCTGACCGAGATCGCCGCCCTCAAGCCCGACGCCGTCTACACCTTCTTTGCCGGCGGCGGCGCGGTCAAGTTCGTCAAGGACTATGCCGCCGCGGGCCTGAAGGAGAAGATCCCGCTCTACGGCGCAGGCTTCCTCACCGATGGCACGCTGGAGGCGCAGGGTGCTGCCGCGGAAGGGTTGATGACGACGCTGCACTACGCCGACGCGCTCAACACCCCGCGCGACAACGCCTTCCGCCTCGCCTACGCCAAGACCTACAAGCTGCAGCCCGACGTCTACGCCATGCAGGGCTACGACGCCGCGCAGATGCTGCGCATCGGGCTGGCCGCCGTGCATGGCGACGTCTCCAAGAAGGCCGAGTTTGCCGCTGCGCTGCGCAAGGCGCGCATCGACAGTCCGCGCGGCCCGTTCACGCTGTCAGCCAGCCACAACCCGGTGCAGGACATCTACCTGCGCAAGGTCGAAGGCAAGGAGAACAAGCTGGTCGAGGTCGCCTCCAAGGCACTGGCCGATCCGGGCCGCGGCTGCCGGCTGCAGTAAGACCGTCGATGCCCTGTTACGCCATCGACGGACTGGTGCCCGTCGTCGACCCGCTGGCCTTCGTCCACCCGAGCGCCGACCTGATTGGCGACGTGATCATCGGCCCGGGCTGCTATGTCGGGCCTGGGGCCAGCCTGCGCGGCGACTTCGGTCGCATCGTGTTGCAGGCCGGCGCCAACGTGCAGGACGCCTGCGTCCTGCACACCCTTCCCAACCAGGAAACGCGGGTCGAGGAGAACGGGCACATCGGTCACGGCGCGATCCTGCACGGCTGCGTCGTGCGCCGCGACGCCATGGTCGGCATGGCGGCCGTGGTGATGGATGGCGCCGAGGTCGGCATCGAGGCCATGGTCGGTGCCGGGGCCCTGGTTCCGGCCGGGCGCCAGTTGCCCCCGCGCACCCTGTCCGTTGGCGCGCCGGCCAAGGTCGTGCGCGAACTCAGCGACGCCGAGGTCCGCAACAAGCTCGAGGGCACGGGGATGTACCAGGAGCTGTCACGGCGCTGCCTGGCCACGCTGCACGAAGTGCAACCGCTGCCCGCGCCCGAGCCGGGCCGACGCTCCTTCGCCCTGAAGACCGGTTGAGGCGGGGCGCAGCGGCGGCGCTCAATGCGCCTCCTCCCAGTTCGCGCCCACGCCGACTTCGGCCAGCAACGGCACCTTCAGCTCGGCGACGCCGGCCATCAGGCGTGGCACCTCGGCCTTCACCCAATCCACCTCGTCGTCGGGGACCTCGAACACCAGTTCATCGTGCACCTGCATGACGATGCGTGTGGCGCGCTGCTGCATGTCCAGCGCGCCCTGCACGGCGATCATCGCCAGCTTGATGAGATCGGCGGCCGTGCCCTGCATCGGCGCGTTGATCGCCTGCCGCTCGGCGGCGCTGCGCCGGGGACCGCTGCCACCCTTGATTTCGGGCAGATGGATGCGCCGGCCGAAGAAGGTCTCGACATAGCCCAGCTCGGCCGCGCGCGCCTTGGTCTCGTTCATGTAGCGCTTGACGCCGGCAAAGCGCGTGAAGTAGCGGTCGATGTAGTCGCGCGCGGCCTTCTGCTCGATGCCCAGGTTGCTGGCCAGGCCGAACGCGCCCATGCCGTAGATGAGACCGAAGTTGATGACCTTGGCGTAGCGGCGCTGCTCGGCCGTCACCCCAGCCAGCGGCACGCCGAAGACCTCGCTCGCCGTGGCGCGGTGGATGTCCAGGCCCTGCGCAAAGGCGGACAGCAGGCCCGGGTCTTCGCTGATGTGCGCCATGATGCGCAGCTCGATCTGCGAGTAGTCGGCACTCATGATCCTGTGCGCCGGCGGCGCAACGAAGGCCTCGCGGATGCGCCGTCCCTCGGCCGTGCGCACCGGGATGTTCTGCAGGTTGGGCTCGTTGCTCGCCAGCCGCCCGGTGACGGCCACCGCCTGTGCGAAATTGGTGTGCACGCGTCCGGTCGCCGGGTTCACCATCTGCGGCAGTTTGTCGGTGTATGTGCCCTTGAGCTTGGCCAGGCTGCGGTGCTCGAGGATGCGTGCGGGCAGCGGGTAGTCGGCGGCCAGCTCCTGCAGCACATCCTCGTCGGTCGACGGCGCGCCCGTGGCCGTGCGCTTCTTCACCGGCAG
>JADZCL010000012.1 GCA_020851615.1 Rubrivivax sp. | reverse complement strand
GGCGCTGACGCGGGACAAGCTCTACTTCCCGGCCGCCGCCGGCCTGGCCGCGCTGGACATGAGCCAGAACAAGCCCGAGCAGGCCCGCAAGCACTTCGACACGCTGATCGAGGCCGACCCCAAGAGCGCCAACGCACGGCTGGCCCTGGCCACGCTGCTCATGCGCACCGGGCACAGCGGCGACGAGGTCGTCAAACTCCTTGCCGAAGCCGTCAAGCTCCAGCCCGCCGACGTGCGCACCCAGCTTTCGCTCATCAACTTCCACCTCGAGCGCCGCAATGCCGCCGAGGCGATCAAGGCCGCGCGCGATGCCGGGCAGACGCTGGGCGAGCAGCCAGACATCCAGATGGCACTGGGTCGCGCCTACCTGGCGGCCAGCGACCTGCAGCAGGCCGTCACCGTCTTCAACCGCCTGGCCGTCGCGCAACCCAAGTCGCCACAGCCCTACCTGGGCCTTGCCGACGCCAACCTGGCGCTGAAGGACCGCGCCACAGCGGCGAAGAACCTGCAACGCGCACTCGAGCTCGAACCACGCCTGCTGCAGGCGCGTCGCGGCCTGGTCGCGATCGCCTTGGCCGAGAAGAAGCCGGCCGAGGCCATGGAGATCGCGCGCGCCGTGCAGAAGGACCTTCCCGGCGAGGCCGTGGGCTATGTGCTCGAGGGCGACATCGAGGCCTCGCGCGACAACCTGAAGGCGGCGCTGGCCGCCTACCAGCAGGGCTTGAAGAAGGGCGCGGCCGAGGAAGCCGCCACGCGCACGCACAACGCGCTGGTGACCCTGGGGCAGAAGAGCGAGGCCGAGGCCTTCGCGCAGCGCTGGGTCGCCGACCACCCCCAGGATGCGCTCTTTCCCTTCTATCTGGCCGATCGCGCGCTGGCCGCACGCGACTATGCGCAGGCCGAGCAGCGCTATCGCCAGGTCGCGCAGATGCAGCCCGGCAACGCGCTGGCGCTCAACAACATCGCCTGGCTGCTGGTGCAGCAATCCAAGCCCGGGGCCGTCGAGTTCGCCGAGAAGGCCAACCGCCTGCTGCCCGGGCGTCCCCCTCTGCTGGACACACTGGCCAGTGCGCTGGCGGCCGAGAAGCAGTTGCCGCGCGCCCTCGAGGTCCAGAAGCAGGCCGTCGAGCGGGCGCCCGAGGACGGCTCACTGCGCCTGAACCTGGCCAAGCTCTACCTGGCCAGCGACCAGAAGGGGATGGCGCGCAGCGAGCTCGAGAAGATCGAGCGCATGGGCCGCAAGTACCCCCATCAGGACGAGGTCGCCAAGCTGCTGAAGACGCTGTAGGCGCAGGCGTGCGCGCCGCCCTCAGCCGGCCGCGCGCTTGCCCTGTTCACCGAGCAGCGTACGGCAGCGCGCCTGCTGGCCGTCGGCGGCATCGACGCGGCGGCACAGGGGCTCCAGTTGCGCCCGCAGTCGCCGCAGCCTGGCGTCGTGGCTGCCGTCGGCGTTCCAGCCCTGCAACGCCACGCCCGCCCGCTGCAGCGAACGCGCGCTGCGCTTGTAGAAGGCGCCACGATCCTGCGCAGCCTCGGTCAGCAGTTGCCGTGCCGTGGCCTCGATGCGCGCACCCTGCGCGGGCGCCAGCTCGATCAGCGCCTTCAGATAGCCCGCGCCCCACTGCAGCCGTGTCGCTGGCCCCTGGCTCTGGGCGTAGGCCTTGGCATACCACTCCAGCGCCTGCTGCGTGTGCCCCAGCCTTCGGTTCAGGCCGCCGAGCTGGCTCATCAGGTAGTACGGCGAGATGCTGCGCGCGAGGTTGGCCTGCAGCAGCGCCTGGGCGTCCTCCCACAGCCCCGCACGCTCCAGCACGTACGCAGCCGTCGGGATCACCGCCTGCCGCTCGTAGGCATCGGTGATCTCGCGGTCGGCCGCCTGGGCCTGCGCACGCAGTTCGTCCCGCAGCGACGGTGGCAACGCCGGCCGCAGCTCGGTGCGGGGCTCCTCCAGCCGAGCCAGCTCGACGCGCGCCAGCAGCGCCCCGAGCCGGTCTGCACGCGCCAGACCCGCATCAGCCTGCAACCGCACCAGCACCGGCTCGAAGGCCGTGCGCCACGGCTCCCGCGCCGCTGGCGTGTCACCCAGCGCGCGGACCATCTCCGGCGCCCGGTTGACGATCACATCGGCCAGCGCACGCACCTGTGCTGCATCGCCCAGCACCTGGCGCACGCGCTGACGCAGTGCGTCATCGGCCTTCAGGCCCTTGCCCTCGTCGCTGGCGGCCAGCGCCCGCAGCCACAGCCGCGCCGCGGTCTGGGCGTCCGCGCCGCTTGCGGCCGGCGCCAGCTCGGCCAGCACGCCTGCCGCGCTGCTGCCGGCCAGCAACTGCTCGTCGTCGGTCTCCCAGCTGTAGAAAGCCAGCACGCGCCACTCGGCGGGCATGAGCGCGCGCCCGGCACGCGCGTCGGCCAGCAGCTCGCGCACCGGGCGCCCACCCGCCAGCCCCTGCTGCAGCAACTCCATCACCTGCGCGGCGTCGGCCTCGCCGGGCAGGCGCATCAACTCACCGCCATCGGGCCGGAACAGCACCAGCGTCGGGTAGCCGCTGACCTTGAACTGCTGGCCCAGCTTCTGCGCACCCGGGCGGTCCCCGTCGACGTGCACGGCGACAAACGACTGCGACAGCGCCGCGAAGTCCTGCCGGTTGAAAAGCGTGGCCTTGAGCTGATTGCAGGGCGGACACCACGTTGCCCCCCAATAGAGCAGCAGCGGCTTGCCCTGCGCCCTGGCCTGCGTGAAAGCGCGCTCGACCGCGGCGGGCGCGGCGGCGGGCAGCCAGGCCACCTGCGTCGAGGGCAACGCAGCCTGCCCCGTTCCGGCGCCCCCGGACAGGGCCACGCCGAGGACGAGGGCCGCGAATGCCGCGCGCGGCGTGGGCTTGGCTTGCATGCGGCGCGATTGTGCGCCCGGTCGCCCGACCCCGCGCTCCACCGCACGCACTGAATGGCGCGTGCAAACCCCTGCAACGACTGCAGCGCGCAGCCGCCCTACATTGGGCGGCATGCATACGCCCACCTCGCTCCTGCCCACCATCCACCATCCGCGCAGCGTCGAGCGGCTCGTCCAGGGTCGTGCCACCCAGGATGGCGCCGGCGTCAAGCTCACTCGCGTGCTGACGCACGAACTGCAGCAAAGGCTGGACCCCTTCCTGCTGCTGGACGCCTTCGGCTCGGACAGCCGCGACGACTACATCGCCGGCTTCCCCGATCATCCGCACCGCGGCTTCGAGACCATCACCTACATGCTCGAAGGCCGCATGCGCCACCGCGACAGTGCCGGCCACGAAGGCCTGCTGGAGAGCGGCGGCGTGCAGTGGATGACTGCCGGTCGCGGCGTCATCCACAGCGAAATGCCCGAGCAGGAGGACGGCCGCATGGAGGGCTTCCAGCTGTGGCTGAACCTGCCTGCGGCGGAGAAGATGCGCGCCCCCTGGTACCGTGACATCCCAGCCGGCGAGATACCCGAGTGGCAAGGCGAGGGCGTGCAGGTGCGCGTGATCGCCGGCCGCTCCAACGGCGTGCAGGCACCCGTGCAACGCGAGGCCACGCAGCCGCTCTACCTGGACATCCATCTGGCAGCCGGCGCCGGGCTGGCGCAGCCCGTGCCCGCGACGCACCACGCCTTCGTCTACGTCTACCGCGGCGCGCTCATGCTGGGCGGCCAGGAGGTTGCCGCGCAGCAGATGGCGATCCTGGCGCAGACGCCCGCCAGCGACGGCATCGAGCTCGTGGCACAGACGCAGGGGGCACGCGCCATCCTGGTCGCCGGGCGCCCCTTGCGCGAACCCATCGTGCAGTACGGGCCCTTCGTGATGAACAGCAAGGCCGAGATCGCGCAGGCCGTCGACGACTACCGCAGCGGCCGCCTGGCTTGAAGCCGCAGCAGTTCCCCGGCCAATTCGTGCGGCGGCT
>JADZCL010000011.1 GCA_020851615.1 Rubrivivax sp. | reverse complement strand
GCCGTGCGGCCCATGCGCCGCGGTCTTCGGGCAGGCACTGGAAGATCGCCGAGTGTTCGCTGTCGATGGGCAGCAGCGTGGCACCCCCGTCGCGAACAGCCTGCATGAAGAGCGCCCCCCCGACGACGAGCGCCTCCTTGTTGGCCAGCAGCAGCCGCTTGCCTGCACGCGCAGCGGCCAGACAGGGCGCCAGACCGGCGGCACCGACGATGGCGGCCATCACCGCATCGACCTCGGGATGCGCCGCCATCTCGATCAGCGCCGCCTCGCCCTCCAGCACCTGCGTCGCAAGGCCGGACGCGGTGAGTTCATGCTGCAGCTGACGTGCCTGCTCACGACCGGGCACCGCCACCATGCGCGGGCGCCAGCGCCGGCACTGCGCGAGCAGGTCGTCGAGGCGGCGCTGGCCACTCAGGCCGAAGACCTCGAAACGCTCCGGATGTCGTCCGATCACGTCCAGCGTGCTCGTGCCCACCGAGCCCGTGGAACCGAGGATGACCACACGTAGCCGCTGCTGCATCGAAGGCGACTCCTCAGCGCGCGACCAGGGCCATCGCCAGCGGGAACACCGGCAGCAGCGCGTCGATGCGGTCCAGCACCCCGCCATGCCCGGGCAGCAGGCGCGAGCTGTCCTTCGCCCCGGCAGCGCGCTTGACCAGCGATTCGATCAGGTCGCCCACCACGCTCATGCCCACCAGCGCCAGCAGCGAAAGCAGGGCCAGCGTCGGCCCCCCGCTCACGAGCAGGGTGCGGAACAGGCTCGGGCCGTCGAACGTGCCGCCCGCCTCGGCCATCAGCCACGGGCCAACCAGCACCAGCACACCCAGCTGCCCCGACCAGACCCCTGCCCAGCTCTTGCCCGGGCTGATCGACGGCGCCAGCTTGCGCCGGCCGAACGCCCGGCCGCCAAAGTAGGCCGCGATGTCGGCCATCCAGACCAGGCACAGCACCGAGAGGATGAAGTTGATGCCGAGCGCGCGCGCCTGCACCAAGGCCAGCCACCCGGCCCACAGCAGCACGAGACCGATCACCAGGCGCAGTGCCTGCGGCAGCCGCGGCCAGGCCGCAGGGCCGGCGCGCAGCGCAGCCGCACCGCCAACGATCCAGACCAGCGCAAACGTTGTCCACATGGCCGCAGGGGCCTGCTCTGCAAGGGCAGTCGTCAGCGTCAAGGCGCAGGCAGCAGCCAGCAGCAAACCCAGGCCGACTGCCCCAGCGCCGGGCGCGCCGTTGAGCCGGCCCCATTCCCAGCCCGCGGCCGCGATCATGGCCAGCGTCAGCAGTCCAAAGGGCACAGGCGATGCCGCAAACAGGGCCGGCAGCAGGACCGCCACCAACACCAGGGCGGTGATGACGCGCTGGCGCAGCACCGCGTTCAGGCTCCCTGTGGCGCCACGCTGGCCGGACGCACGCCGCCGAAGCGGCGTTCGCGCTGGGCGTAGGCCGCCAGCGCCGCGTCGACCTCGGCACTGCCGAAGTCGGGCCACAGGCAGTCGCTGAAGTAGAACTCGGCGTAGGCTGTCTGCCAGAGCAGGAAGTTGCTGACGCGCAGTTCACCGCCGGTGCGGATGAAAAGGTCCGGGTCGGGCGCAAACGCCAGGGCCATGCGCGCGGCAAGCGCTGCCTCGTCGATCTGCTCGGGCGCCAGGCCATCTGCAACAGCCTGGCGGCAGGCCTGCACGATGTCCCAGCGACCACCGTAGTTGAAGGCCACCGTCAACTCGATGCGCGTGTTGTGCACGGTGCTGCGCTCGGCCTCGTCCCAGGCTGCCCGCAGCTTGGGCGCGATGCCCGCACGGTCGCCGACGACGCGGATACGCACCCCCTCTGACGCCAGCTTGCGCAGGTACTTCGCCACCCCGGCCAGCACGAGGCCCATGATGCCGGAGACCTCTTCCTCGGGCCGCTTCCAGTTCTCGGACGAGAACGCAAACACCGTCAGGTAGCGCACGCCGCGCCCGGCACAGGCATCGAGCACGCGCAGCAGAGTCTGCATGCCCTGCTCGTGGCCGACGAAACGCGGCAGGAAGCGCTGCCTGGCCCAGCGCCCGTTGCCGTCCATCACGATGGCTACATGCCGGGGCACGCAGCCGGGTTCGGTGCAGTCCGCCGCCATGCCCAGCACGCCTTCAGACCGCCATCACGTCGGCTTCCTTGGCCTGCACGAGGCGATCGATCTCGGCGATCGTGCGGTCGGTCAGGCGCTGCACGTCTTCCTGCGCCCGCCGTTCGTCGTCCTCGGAGATTTCCTTGTCCTTGAGCAGCTTCTTCAGGTGGTCGTTGGCATCGCGGCGGATGCTGCGCGCAGCGATCTTGGCCTCCTCGCCGGTGTGGCGCACGACCTTGGTCAATTCGCGACGACGCTCCTCGGTGAGTGCGGGCAGCGGCACGCGCAGCAGGTCGCCCTGGGCTGCAGGGTTGAGGCCGAGGTCGGACTCGCGGATCGCCTTCTCGATCTTGGCGCCCATGCCCTTCTCCCAGGGCTGCACGCTGATCGTGCGCGCGTCCAGCAGGCTGACGTTGGCAACCTGGCTGATCGGCACCATCGAGCCGTAGTAGTCGACATGCACCTGATCGAGGATGCCTGGGTGCGCGCGTCCGGTGCGGACCTTCTGCAGCTCGCCCTTCAGCGACTCGACCGACTTGCCCATCTTCTGCTCGGCGGTCTTGCGGATTTCAGCGATGCGGGTCGTCATCTGTGCTCACCTCGTCAGACATGCACCAGGGTGCCTTCGTCCTCACCCTGGACGACCCGGCGCAGTGCACCGGGCTTGTGGATGCTGAACACCTTGATCGGCAGCTTCTGGTCGCGGCAGAGCGCGAACGCGGTCGCGTCCATCACCTGCAGGTTGCGCGCGATGGCCTCGTCGAAGCCGATGCGGGCATAGCGCGTGGCGCCCGGGTCCTTGTGCGGGTCGGCGCTGTAGACGCCGTCGACCTTGGTCGCCTTGAGGACGATCTCGGCACCGATCTCGGCGCCCCGCAGTGCGGCCGCCGTGTCGGTGGTGAAGAAGGGGTTGCCCGTGCCCGCGGCGAAGATCACGAGCTTGCCTTCCTCGAGGTACTGCAGCGCCTTGGGGCGGACGTAGGGCTCGACGACCTGATCGATCGAGATGGCCGACATCACGCGCGCGGTCATGCCCTCCTGGCGCATGGTGTCGGCCAGCGCCAGCGAGTTCATCACCGTGGCCAGCATGCCCATGTAGTCGGCCGTGGCGCGGTCCATGCCCACCGAGCCGCCGGCCACGCCGCGGAAGATGTTGCCCCCACCGATCACGACGGCCACCTCGCAGCCCATGCGGGTGACTTCCTGGATCTCGCGCACCATGCGCACGATCGTGGCGCGGTTGATGCCATAGGCGTCGTCGCCCATCAGGGCCTCGCCGGAGAGCTTGAGCAGGATGCGCTTGTACGCGGGCATGCGGGAAGAGGCGCCTATCGGTCTGGATTGCACGCGAGTGTAAGGGCGGGGTTGCTGCGCGGGTCCTTGCTCGCCCTCACTGTCCCTTGGCGGCGGCCACCTGCGCGGCCACTTCGGCCGCGAAGTCGTCGGTCTTCCTCTCGATCCCCTCGCCGACGACGTAGAGCGTGAACCCCTTGACCGTCGTCGCGGTGGCCTTGAGCATCTGCGCCACGGTCTGCTTGCCGTCGGCAGCCTTGACGAAGACCTGGTCCAGCAGGGCCACTTCCTTGAGGAACTTCTGCACCGAGCCTTCGACCATGCGGGCGACGATGTCCGCCGGCTTGCCGCTCTCGGCGGCCTTCTCGGCGGCGATCTTGCGCTCCTTCTCGACCAGTTCGGAGGGCACATCGCTGGCAGACAGCGCCGCGGGCTTCATCGCGGCCACATGCATCGCCACGTCCTTGGCGGCCACCGCATCACCCTCGTACTCGACGATCACGCCGATGCGCGTGCCATGCAGGTAGTGGGCCAGCTGGCCGCCGCCGGCATAGCGGCGCAGGCGGCGGATCGACATGTTCTCGCCAATCTTGCCGATCAGGCCCTTGCGCACATCCTCCACCGTCGGGCCGAAACTGTCCTGCGCCAGCGGCAATGCCGCCAGCGCCGACACGTCGGCCGGTGCATGCACGGCCACCAGCGCCGCACAGCTCTTGACGAAGGCGAGGAAGGATTCGTTCTTCGAGACGAAGTCGGTCTCGCAGTTGACTTCGACCAACGCACCGGTGCTGCCCTCCACGCTGGCGGCGATCACGCCCTCGGCCGTGATGCGCGCAGCGGCCTTGCCGGCCTTGTTGCCGAGCTTGACGCGCAGGATCTCTTCGGCGCGCACCATGTCGCCGTCGGCCTCGGTCAGGGCCTTCTTGCACTCCATCATCGGTGCGTCGGTCTTGGCGCGCAGTTCGGCGACCATGCTGGCGGTGATTGCAGGCATTGCGGGGTTCTCCTTTCGAAAAAGCCGGCAGCGCCGCGATGGCGGCGTGCCGGCCCGGATATTGATGGCTGTGACGGCCGGGGCACCTCGCCCCGCCGGGAACGGCGCCCCAACCGCGGGGCGCCAGGGCAGCAATGCGTCAGGCCTCCTCGCGCACCTCGACGAATTCGTCGCCGGCAGCAGCCGCCTGCACGATGTCGGCCGTCGCGTTGGCCTTGCCCTCGAGCACGGCGTCGGCCACGGCACGTGCGTACAGCGCCACCGCCTTGGCCGAGTCGTCGTTGCCCGGGATCACGTAGTCGATGCCCTGCGGCGAGTGATTGGTGTCGACGATGCCGATGACCGGGATGCCGAGCTTCTTTGCTTCGGAGACGGCGATCTTGTGAAAGCCGACGTCGATCACGAACATGGCGTCGGGCAGCGCGTTCATGTCCTGGATGCCACCGATGTCCTTCTCCAGCTTGCCCAGCTCGCGGTCGAACAGCAGCGCTTCCTTCTTGATCATCTGCTCGGTGCCGGCCTCGCGCGTGGCCTGCATCTCCTTGAGCTTCTTCAGCGACCCCTTGACCGTCTTGAAGTTGGTCAGCATGCCACCGAGCCAGCGTTGGTCGACGAAAGGCATGCTGCAGCGCTGCGCCTCCATGGCGATGACCTCGCGCGCCTGGCGCTTGGTCCCGATCATCAGGATGGTGCCGCGGCGGGCGCTCAACTGACGAATGAACTTCATCGCCTCGTTGAAGAGCGGCTGCGTCTTCTCGAGATTGATGATGTGGATCTTGTTGCGATGGCCATAGATGTAGGGGGCCATCCTGGGGTTCCAGAAGCGCGTCTGGTGCCCGAAATGGACACCGGCTTCCAGCATTTCACGCATGGATACAGACATGAGAGCTCCGAAGGTTGGTTCTCGAAACCCGACGCACATCACCATGAAGTCCGTTCACGGCGACACCTTGCGGAGTCGGGTTCGCGCTCGCAGCAGCAGCCCGCCTTGCGGCAGACTGGACTGCGGTGGGTTCATCCACCCGGGCCTGCCGCTCCATGCGAGAGGCCACACGCAGAAAAACCCGCGGAGTCTAGCACGCGCGGCAGGCTGGGCGCCCCATCCCAGTCGGTCGCTCATACTTCGTGCACACCTGCCCATTCATCCATGCACGATCGACCACGCCGGATCCTGGCCGCCCCGCATCCCTGGCCCCTGCACGACGTCGCCGGCACCCGCCGGCTGGAAGCAGCAGCCCTTTGCGCCACGCCGCCGCACGCGCTGATGGCCCGCGCCGGCCTTGCAGCGGCCCGCCTGGCGTTGGCCGTTGCCCCCCATGCCCGGCGTGTGGGCGTGCTCGTGGGGCCAGGCAACAACGGGGGCGATGCCCTGATCGCGGCCCTGCATCTGCAGCGCATGGGTGTTGCCGTGACGGCGCTGGCGCTGGCCGACCCCGACCGCCTGCCCGCGGATGCTGCCAACGCCTGGCAGCAGGCCCGCGCAGCGGCCCTGCCGCGGGTCGACGATTTCGTTGAACTCGGCCCGGTGGATCTGCTGATCGACGGCCTGCTCGGCCTCGGCGCCACCCGTGCGCCGCAGGGGCGGCTGGCCGAGACCATCACGGCCGTCAACTCCAGTGAGCACCCGGTGCTGGCGATCGACCTGCCCTCGGGGCTTGCGGCCGATCAGGGCCACGTGCCCGGCCAGGAGGCGATCCGCGCGCGCTGGACGCTTGCGCTGCTCACGCTCAAGCCCGGGCTCTTCACTGCCGCTGGCCGGGATCACGCCGGCGAGGTCTGGTTCGACGATCTCGGCGTGGAGGCCACCGCGCCCACGGCGTGGCTGGGCGCCTGCAGCAATCCGCCCGCACCGGGTTTGCCCCTGCGGCGGCATGCCCATCACAAGGGCAGCTTCGGCGACCTCTACGTCGTCGGCGGCGCGGTCGGCATGCAGGGCGCCCTCCACCTGGCCGCACATGCAGCCCTGACCGCCGGAGCCGGACGCGTCTGGGCCAGCCCGCTCGATCCGGGATGGCGGCCGCCGGTGCCCGAACTGATGCTGTGCCACGCAGCCTGGCAGATGGAAGCCGCCACGCTGCGCGGCGCCACGATCGTCTGCGGCTGCGGCGGGGGGGACGCCGTCGCCCAGACGCTGCCGAACCTGCTGGCGCACGTACCGCGCCTGCTGCTCGACGCCGACGCCCTCAACGCCATCGCCCACGACACGACACTCGGACGCGCCCTGCGCGAGCGCGCCGCACGTGGCCAGCACACCGTGCTCACGCCGCACCCGCTTGAGGCCGCACGGCTGCTCGGCACGAGCAGCGCCACCGTGCAGAGCGACCGCCTGGCCGCTGCCCAGCGCCTGGCCGAGGACTGGCAGGCAATCGTGCTGCTCAAGGGATCGGGCAGCATCGTCGCCGCACCAGGGCGCACGCCGTGGATCAATGCCAGCGGCAACGCCGCACTCGCCACGCCGGGCAGCGGCGACGTCCTCGCGGGCTGGATGGGTGGCCTGTGGGCAAGGCAGGCCGGCAACGATGATGGCTGGCACACCGCACGCACAGCCGTCTGGCTGCATGGCCACGCCGCCGACCGCATGCAACAGCGTCACCCGGCCTACGCCCGGCTGCCGCTGCGTGCCGGCGATCTGGCTGATGCGATGGCTGCCGCGCTTGACGGGCCCTTCGATTCAGCGCCCTGAGCGACGTTTGGCCGACACCTTGGATCCGGCCTTCGAGCCTCGCTTGGCGGCGGTCTTGCCCGCACTGCGCGGCACCGGCTTGGCGGCACGCGAATCGGCCGCGCGACCCGCAGCCGGGTTATCCGGGCCTTGCGCACGGGCCAGGGCAACCCGTTCGCGGCTGCGGACCTTGGCCTGACGGTCCGCCATGTGGATCGCATCCAGTTGCTCGACGGCCGACGCGGACGTCGACGCGCCGCTGCGGCCCTGCGCCAGCAGCCGCTCACCCTGTCCTTCGCGCACGAGGCGGAAGTCGATGCGCCGCGCATCGAGGTCGACCCGGCTGACCTGCACCAGCACGCGGGTGCCGATCGAGTAGCGCACGCCGGTTCGCTCTCCACGCAGTTCCTGGCGCACCTCGTCGAAGCGGTAGTAATCGCCCCCCAGCTCGCTGATGTGGACCAGGCCCTCGACATGGAGCTCATCCAGGGTCACGAAGAGCCCGAAGCCCGTGGCCGCACTCACCTTGCCGGCGTACTGCTCGCCCAGATGCTCGCGCATGAAGCGGCACTTGAGCCAGGACTCGACGTCGCGCGTGGCCTCGTCGGCACGGCGCTCGTTGGCGCTGCAATGCGCGCCCGCTGCCTCCCACAGGGCCGACTCGGGCGACTGCGGCTTGTGCGCCGCAATCCGGCCACCCCGGCGCGGTTCGGGCACGCGCGTCTTCGCGCTGGCCAGCAGGTGGTACTTGCGGCCACCCAGCAGCGCCTTGATGACTCGATGCACGAGCAGGTCCGGGTAGCGCCGGATCGGGCTCGTGAAGTGCGTGTAGGCCTCGTAGGCCAGGCCGAAGTGCCCGCCAGTCGCCGAGGTGTAGACGGCCTGCTGCATCGAGCGCAGCAGCATCATGTGGATCTGCGCCGCATCCGGGCGCCCGGCCGTGGCCTCGGCAATCGCCGCCAGTTCACGGGGTTTGGGCTCGTCGCTCAGATGCTGGGCCAGCCCCAGGGCGCGCAGGTAGTTCTGCAGCACCTGGCGCTTCTCGGGCGTCGGGCCTTCGTGCACCCGGTAGAGCGCGGCGTGGCTCGCGCCGCGGATGAACTCGGCCGCGCAGACGTTGGCGGCAAGCATCGCTTCCTCGATCAGCCGGTGCGCGTCGGTGCGCACGCGCGGAACGATCTTCTCGATGCGACCCTGCTCGTCGCTCACGATCTGCGTCTCGACCGTATCGAAGTCGATCGCACCGCGCCGTTGACGCGCCCTGAGCAGGGCGAGATAGACCTCGTGCAGATGCAGCAGATGGGGCAGCAAGGTGGCCAGGCGTTCCGCCTCGCTGCCCGGCGTGTTGGCCAGCGCGGCGGCGACCTCGGTGTAGGTCAGCCGCGCCTGCGAGCGCATCACCGCCGGATAGAACTGGTAGGCGTCGAGCGTGCCGTCGGCGGCGACGAGCATGTCGCACACCATCGCCAGCCGTTCTTCGTCCGGGTTGAGTGAACACAGGCCGTTGGAGAGCTTCTCCGGCAGCATGGGGATCACGCGCCGCGGGAAGTACACCGAGGTGGCGCGCTCGTAGGCGTCCTCGTCGATGGGCTCACCCGGGCGCACATAGTGGCTGACGTCGGCGATCGCCACCAGCAGCCGCCAGCCGCTGAAGGCGCTCTTGCCCCGGCCACGCGCAAATGGCTCGCAGTACACGGCGTCGTCGAAGTCGCGCGCGTCCTCGCCATCGATGGTGACCAGTGGCACATCGCGCAGGTCCACGCGGTGGCGCCGGTCGGCCGCGCGCAGGCGGTCGGGCAAGGCTGCGGCGGCCGCCAGCGTTTGCGGCGAGAAGCGGTGCGGCACGTCGTACTTGCGCACGGCGATTTCGATCTCGATGCCCGGGTCGTCGATCTCGCCCAGCACCTCGACCACCCGGCCCACCGGCTTGGCGTGCAGCGAGGGTGGCTCGGTCAACTCGACCGCGACCACCTGCCCAGCAGCCGCGGTGGCCGTGCCACCCTTCGGGATCAGGATGTCCTGCCCGTAGCGGCGGTCCTCGGGAGCGAGGATCCACTGCCCGCCTTCGAGCAGCATGCGGCCGATGATCGGGCCGCTGCGTCGCTCGAGGATGTCGAGCACGCGCCCCTCGGGCCGGCCCTTGCGGTCCAGACCCACCACGCGCACACGCACGCGATCGCGGTGCATCACCGCCCGCATCTCCTCGGGGGAGAGATAGATCGGCGCCCCCCCTTCGGCGCGCCAGACGAAGCCGTGGCCATCGCGGTGGCCTTCAACGACGCCCTCGGCATCGCTTGCGAAACCGGCAACGGGGTTTGAAGTGTCGATTTTTTTGATGGTATATTCCTTCGTTCCTGAGAGCCCAGGTGGCGGAATTGGTAGACGCACTAGTTTCAGGTACTAGCGCTTAGCGGCGTGGAGGTTCGAGTCCTCTCCTGGGCACCACCCCTCTCCCTCCCTGCTGCGCCACGTCCACTTGGACCGGCACACAGCTCGGACGACGAGGGTGGAAGGGACGATGATCAGGCCGGCGTGGTTGCGCCGGCCTTTTTGTTT
>JADZCL010000010.1 GCA_020851615.1 Rubrivivax sp. | reverse complement strand
TGTTCGGGGGCAATGCGCCCTATGTCGAGGAACTCTACGAAGCCTACCTCGACAACCCGGGCAGCGTGCCCGACAACTGGCGCGCCTACTTCGACAACCTGCAGCACGTGCCGGCCGTCGACGGCAGTGACGCGCGTGACGTACCGCATGCCTCGGTCGTGGAGTCCTTCGCGCAGCGCGCCAAGGCCAATGCCTTTGCGCTCAAGGCCAGCGAGGCCGATCTGGCCGTGGCACGCAAGCAGGTTCATGTACAGAGCCTGATCGCCGCCTACCGCAACCTGGGTAGCCGCTGGGCCGACCTGGATCCGCTCAAGCGCACCGAGCGCCCCCGCATCCCCGAACTCGAGCCGGCGTTCTACGACCTGACCGAGACGGACATGGACATCACGTTCTCGGCGGCCAACACCTACTTCGGCAAGAGCGAGCACACGACGCTGCGCGAGATCCTGCAGGCCCTGCGCGAGACCTACTGCGGCACCATCGGCGCCGAGTTCATGCACTGCATGGACCCAGCCGAGAAGCGCTGGTGGCAGGAGCGTCTGGAGTCGATCCGCAGCAAGCCCAGCTTCAACGCCGAGGAGAAGACGCACATCCTGGAGCGGCTGACCGCGGCGGAAGGCCTGGAGCGCTACCTGCACACCAAGTACGTCGGCCAGAAGCGCTTCTCGCTGGAGGGCGGTGAGAGCTTCATCGCCAGCATGGACGAGGTCGTGCGCCGCGCCGGCAACCACGGCGTGCAGGAGATCGTGATCGGCATGGCGCACCGCGGGCGCCTGAACGTGCTCGTCAACACGCTGGGCAAGATGCCCAAGGACTTGTTCGCCGAGTTCGACCACACCGCGCCCGAAGAGCTGCCTGCGGGCGACGTCAAGTATCACCAGGGCTTCTCGAGCGACGTCTCGACGGCGGGTGGCCCGGTGCACCTGAGCCTGGCCTTCAACCCGAGCCATCTCGAGATCGTCAACCCGGTGGTCGAGGGCTCGGTCAAGGCGCGCATGGACCGCCGCGGCGACAAGCTGGGCAGTCAGGTGCTGCCGGTGCTGGTGCACGGCGATGCGGCCTTCGCCGGGCAGGGCGTGGTGATGGAGACGCTGGCGCTGGCGCAGACGCGCGGCTACTACACCGGCGGCACGGTGCACCTCGTCATCAACAACCAGATCGGCTTCACCACCAGCGATCCGCGTGACAGCCGCTCGACGCTGTACTGCACCGACGTGGTGAAGATGATCGAGGCACCGGTGCTGCACGTCAACGGCGACGATCCCGAGTCGGTGGTGCTGTGCACGCAACTGGCGATGGACTACCGTCAGCAGTTCAGGAAGGATGTGGTCGTCGACATCGTCTGCTTCCGCAAGCTGGGCCACAACGAGCAGGACACGCCCGCGCTCACGCAGCCACTGATGTACAAGAAGATCGCGGCGCACCCCGGTACGCGCAAGCTCTACGCCGACAAGCTGGAGATGCAAGGCGTACTGCCGCAGGGCGGTGGGGACAGCCTGGTGCGCGACCTGCGTGCGGCCTTCGACGCGGGCAAGCACACCTCGGACCCGGTGCTGACCAACTTCAAGAGCAAGTACGCGGTCGACTGGGCGCCTTTTCTCAACCGCAAGTGGACCGATGCCGCGGACACTGCGCTGCCGCTGGCCGAGATCAAGCGCCTGGCCGAGCGCCTGACGGCGGTGCCTGCCGACTTCAAGGTGCATCCGCTGGCCGAGAAGGTGCTGGCCGATCGCGCCGCGATGGGCCGCGGCGAGATCAACGTCGACTGGGGCATGGGCGAGACGCTGGCCTATGCATCGCTGGTGGCCAGCGGCTACGCGGTGCGTCTGTCGGGAGAGGACTGCGGACGCGGCACCTTCGTGCACCGCCACGCCGTGCTGCACGACCAGAAGCGCGAGAAGTGGGACACCGGCACCTATGTGCCGCTGGAGCACGTGGCTGAAGGCCAGGCGCCCTTCGTCGTCATCGACTCCATCCTCTCGGAAGAGGCGGTGCTGGGTTTCGAGTACGGCTACGCCAGCGCCGACCCGAACACGCTCACCATCTGGGAGGCCCAGTTCGGTGACTTCGCCAACGGAGCGCAGGTCGTGATCGACCAGTTCATCGCCAGCGGCGAGGTCAAGTGGGGGCGCGTCAACGGCCTCACGCTGATGCTGCCGCACGGCTACGAGGGGCAGGGCCCCGAGCACAGCTCCGGGCGAGTCGAGCGCTTCATGCAGCTTGCCGCCGACAACAACATGCAGGTCGTGCAGCCCACGAGCGCGAGCCAGATCTTCCATCTGCTGCGCCGGCAGATGGTGCGCCAGTTCCGCAAGCCGCTGGTCATCTTCACCCCCAAGAGCCTGCTGCGCAACAAGGACGCGGGCGCGCCGCTGTCCGAGTTCACGAAGGGCGAGTTCCGCACCGTGATCGGCGAGCAGGGTCGCGAAGTCGTCCCCGACAAGGTCAAGCGCATCATCGTCAGCTCGGGCAAGGTCCACTACGACCTGGTCAAGAAGCGCGAGGAGAAGAAGGCCTTCGACACGGCGCTGGTGCGCGTGGAGCAGCTCTATCCGTTCCCGCACAAGGCCTTCTCCGCCGAGCTCAAGAAGTACCCGAATGCCAGCGAGCTCGTCTGGTGCCAGGATGAGCCTCAGAACCAGGGGCCCTGGTTCTTCATCCAGCACCCGATCCACGAGAACATGCAAGACGGTCAGCGCCTGGGTTATGCCGGGCGGCTGCCCTCGGCCTCGCCGGCGGTGGGCTACTCGCACCTGCACCAGGAACAGCAGAGGGCGCTGCTCGATCAGGCCTTCGGCAAGCTCAAGGGCTTCCTGCTGACCAAGTAATCACGCCTGCACGCGCCGTGCCGCCGTTGCTCTGCTGCGGCGCGCGTGCGGCGGGTCGTACAACCGAGATTCATCATGGCAATCGTCGAAGTGAAGGTTCCGCAGCTCTCCGAGTCGGTGGCGGAAGCCACCCTGCTGCACTGGAAGAAGAAGCCCGGCGAGGCCGTGGCGATGGATGAGATCCTGATCGAGATCGAGACCGACAAGGTCGTGCTCGAGGTGCCTGCGCCGGTGGACGGCGTGCTCAGCGAGATCGTCGTTGCCGACGGCGGCACGGTCGCAAGCGACCAGCTCATCGCCCGCATCGACACCGCGGCTGCAGCTACCGCCGCCGCGGCGCCCGCACCGGCTGCCGGCGCTGCAACCGCCCCGACGCCGGCTGCGGCGGCACCGGCGGCCGGCAGCAAGGCCGGTGTCCCGATGCCGGCGGCGGCCAAGCTGATGGCAGACCATCAACTCGCGCCCGGATCGGTACCCGGCAGCGGCAGGGATGGCCGGGTGACCAAGGGTGACGTGCTGGGGGCCGTTGCCGCCGGTGCGAGCGCACCGGCCGTGGCACCGGCTGCGCCCGTGGTGCCGGCGGCTGCGGCGGTGTCCAGGCCGCTGCCCGCGGTGGCCGCGCCGGTCGTGCCCAGGCAGGGTGATCGCCCCGAGCAGCGGGTGCCGATGTCGCGCCTGCGCGCGCGCATCGCCGAGCGGCTGCTGCAGTCGCAGGCCACCAACGCCATCCTCACCACCTTCAACGAGGTCAACATGGCCCCGGTGATGGAGATGCGCAAGAAGTTCCAGGAACGCTTCGAGAAGGAGCACGGCGTCAAGCTGGGCTTCATGAGCTTCTTCGTCAAGGCCGCGGTGGCAGCGCTCAAGAAGTACCCGGTCGTCAACGCCAGCGTCGACGGCAACGACATCGTCTACCACGGCTACTTCGACATCGGCATCGCCGTCGGTTCGCCGCGTGGCCTGGTCGTGCCGGTGCTGCGTGACGCCGACCAGATGAGCTTCGCGGACGTCGAGAAGAAGATCTCCGAGTTCGGCCAGAAGGCGCGTGACGGCAAGCTCAGCATCGACGAGCTCTCGGGGGGTACCTTCTCGATCAGCAACGGCGGCATCTTCGGCTCCATGCTGTCGACGCCGATCATCAACCCACCGCAGTCGGCGATCCTGGGCGTGCACGCCACCAAGGACCGCGCCGTGGTCGAGAACGGGCAGGTCGTGGTGCGGCCGATGAACTACCTCGCGATGAGCTACGACCACCGCATCATCGACGGTCGAGAGGCAGTGCTGAGCCTGGTCGCGATGAAGGAAGCGCTGGAAGACCCGGCACGGCTTCTGTTCGACATCTGAGGATGCCCCGATGAGCACCACGACCTTCGACGTCGTCGTCATCGGTGCGGGGCCCGGCGGCTATGTCGCCGCCATCCGCGCCGCACAACTGGGCATGACTGTTGCCTGCATCGACGACTGGCAGAACGCCAGCGGGGGCGCTGCACCCGGGGGGACCTGCACGAATGTGGGCTGCATCCCGAGCAAGGCCCTGCTGCAGTCCAGCGAGTACTACGAGCATGCCGCCAGGCACTTCGACGCGCACGGTATCGGGCTGAAGGACTTGCGCATCGATGTCGCGAAGATGGTCGCCCGCAAGGACCAGATCGTCAAGCAGACCAACGAGGGCATCCTCTACCTGTTCAAGAAGAACAAGATCAGCTTCTTTCATGGTCGCGGTTCATTCGTGAAGGCCGGCAACGGCGGCTACGAGATCGCCGTCCAAGGCAAGGAGGCGCACGCGCTCTTCGGCCGGCAGATCATCATCGCCACGGGCTCCAGTGCACGCGCGCTGCCGGGCTTGCCGTTCGATGAGGACAAGGTGCTGAGCAACGACGGCGCGTTGCGCATCGGCAGCGTGCCCAAGCGGCTGGGCGTGATCGGCTCCGGTGTGATCGGCCTCGAGATGGGTTCGGTCTGGCGCCGCGTGGGCGCCGAGGTGAAGGTGCTGGAGGCGCTACCCTCCTTCCTGCCCGCTGCCGACGCGCAGATCGCCAAGGAGGCCCACAAGGCGCTGACGCGCCAGGGCCTGCAGATCGAGCTGGGCGTGAAGGTCGGCGAGATCAAGGTTGGCAGGAAGGCTGTCTCGGTGGCCTACACCGACGCCAAGGGCGCTGCACAGACGCTCGAGGTCGACAAGCTGATCGTCAGCATCGGGCGCGTGCCGAACACGGCTGGCCTGAACGGCGCCGCAGTCGGGCTTGCCATCGACGAGCGCGGCTTCATCGTGGTCGACAACGAGTGCCGTACCGGGCTGCCCGGCGTCTGGGCGGTCGGCGACGTCGTGCGCGGGCCCATGCTCGCGCACAAGGCTGAGGAGGAGGGCGTTGCGGTGGCCGAGCGCATCGCTGGCCAGCATGGCCATGTCGACTTCAATCTCGTGCCCTTTGTCGTCTACACGAGCCCCGAGATCGCCTGGGTCGGCAAGTCCGAGCAGGCGCTGCAGGAAGAGGGTCGCGCGTACAGGGCGGGAAGCTTCCCCTTCATGGCCAATGGCCGCGCGCGGGCGCTGGGCGACACGACCGGCATGGTCAAGTTCCTCGCCGATGCGGTGAGCGACGAGATCCTGGGTGTGCACATCGTGGGCCCCTTGGCCAGCGAGCTGATCGCCGAGGCCGCGGTGGCGATGGCCTTTCACGCCAGCGCCGAGGACATCGCACGCATCTGCCATGCGCATCCCTCACTCTCCGAGGCGATGAAGGAGGCGGCGCTGGCCGTCGACAAGCGCACGCTGAATTTCTGAACGCGGCTGCGCCTGCCAGGCACGACGGCCAGGCACGCCCTGGCCGTCGCGCTTTTATGATTCGCCCTCCCATGCCGGTTCGACAGCTCTACGAACAGACCCTGGCCGAGCGCGGCTACGTTTCCGACCCCGCACAACTGCGCGCGGTCGCTGCGCTCGAGCGCTGCGAGAACGAGTGGGCCGACTACAAGGCACGGCGCAACAACGCGCTGACCAAGCTGATCCGCCGCCCGCCGATCCCGCGCGGGGTCTACATGTGGGGCGGGGTCGGGCGAGGCAAGAGCTTCCTGATGGACTGCTTCTTCCAGGCCGTGCCGCTGACCCGCAAGACGCGGTTGCACTTCCACGAGTTCATGCGCGAGGTGCACCTGCAGTTGCAGGAGCTCAAGGGCACGGTGAACCCGCTGGACGAACTCGGCCGACGCATCGCGCGCCGCTTCAGGCTGATCTGCTTCGACGAGTTCCACGTGGCCGACGTCACCGACGCGATGATCCTGCACCGGCTGCTGCAGGCCCTGGTCGACAACCGCGTGAGCATCGTCACGACGAGCAACTTCCACCCCGACGACCTCTACCCCAACGGCCTGCATCGCGACCGCATCCTGCCGGCGATCGAGTTGCTCAAGACGCATCTCGAAGTCGTCAACGTCGATGCGGGGCACGACTACCGGCGCCGCTCGCTCGAGCAGATGAAGATGTATCACTGCCCCCTGGGCCCGGCGGTGGATGCGCTGATGACGCAGGCCTTCGAGCAGCTGGCCGAGGCGCGCGACGAGGATCCGCTGCTGCGCATCGAGCACCGCGAACTGCGTGCGCGGCGGCGCGCCGGCGGTGTGGTGTGGTTCGACTTCCGCACGCTGTGCGGCGGGCCGCGTTCGCAGAACGACTACCTCGAGATCGCCTCGCGCTTTCATACGGTGCTGCTGTCCGACGTGCCCGAGATGTCGCCGCGACTGGCCAGCGAGGCGCGGCGCTTCACCTGGCTGGTCGATGTGCTCTACGACCGGCGCGTGAAGCTCGTCCTCTCCGCGGCGGTGCCCCCGGAGCAGCTCTACACGGAAGGGCCGCTGGTGCATGAGTTCCCGCGGACGGTCTCACGCCTGGCGGAGATGGAGTCGACCGAATACCTGGCGCTGGCGCGGCGCGAGGTCGATACCTCGCTGACCTGACCCGGGCGTGTGCGGCATGCAGGCGGCGGTGGTCTTGGCGGGGCTCCTGCTCGGTGCTGCGATCGCTGTCGCGCCGACGCACGCCGAGACCGACGCGGCGGCCCAACGCGCGCGGCTGGCCAGTGATCAGGCAGCGGCCCTGGCGCGTTTTGACCGTGAGGCCGCAGCCTGCAGGCAGCGCTTTGCGGTCAATGACTGCCTGCATGCGGTGCAGCGGGAGAAGCGGCAGGCGCTGGCGGCGATCGCAGCCCAGCGCCATGCCCTCGAAGACGAGGCCCGGCAGCAGCGGGCGGCGCGTCGTGCGGCCGCCATGGCGAAGCGCCAGGCCGAGCGCGAGCGCCGTGCGCAGGCGTCGGCGCCGGAGCAGGCGGTGCCTGCGGTTTCGGCATCTGCTGCTGCCTCAGGCGGGACGGCGCGCATCAGGTCGCCACAGGCCGCGCCTGCAGCAACGGGGTCTGCACGTGCTGCTGAGCGCGCGGCCGAACGCGCTGCGGCCGCCAGGCGGCGCCAGGACCGCATCCGCGCTGAGCAGCAGCGCATCCAGGGGCGGCTCGAGGAACAGGCCAGAAAAGGCCGACCCGTACAGCCGTTGCCGCCCCGAGCGCAGGCCTCGGCGCCCGACTGATATCCGCTGCGCCGCTGTCGGGCGGCTATTTCAGCGGGTCCACGCGCAGCAACGCAACCGACAGGTTGTCCCCCCCGCCGCGGGCCCGCTGGCGCGCCTTGGAGATCAGCATCTCACCGGCCTCGCGCGGCGGCAGCGCATGGACGATCGCACCCATTTCCTTGGGGGTGAAGTAATGCCACAGGCCATCGCTGCAGGCCAGCAGCGTGTCGCCGAAGGCCAGGCGGTCGATGCTCCACAGGGTCACCGGCGGATCGGCCTGCGTGCCCAGGCAGCCGGTGAGCAGGTTCGATTGCGGGTGCGTGTTGGCGGCTTCCTCGGTCAGCTTGCCTTCGTCGACCAGACGCTGCACGAATGAATGATCGGAGGTGCGGCGCAGCATGTCGGCACCGCGGAAGTGGTAGACGCGTGAATCCCCCGCATGCACGACCCAGGCGTCGAGCTCGGGGTTGACGAGAAACGCGGCGATGGTGCTGTGCGGCTCTTCTTCGGCGGTGATTGCCGTGAGCTTGATCATCAGGTGCGCTTCCATCACCAGTTGCCGCAGCAACTCGGCTGCATCGTCCTGCGCCGGCACGTAGCGCTCGAAGACCTGGCGCGCCGTCAGCAGCACCTGGTCGGCGGCCTTGCGGCCGCCACTCTTGCCGCCCATGCCGTCAGCGACAATGGCCAGCGCGCAGCCCTTGACGCGCGCGTGGGTGATGACCTCGACCTGATCCTGCTGGTAGGCGCGGTCGCCCTTGTGCAGGCCGGTGGCAGCAGTCAGGCGAAAGGACAGGACGGCTGGCGCGGTCTGGACATTCGGACTCATGGCGGCGAATATAAACTCACCCACAGGCATCCCAGCATGCAGCAATGACCGACAACCTCCATTCCCCTCAGCGTCGCCTGATCGAGTTGCGCATCGAGCACGCCGACCTGAACAACCTCATCGATCACAGCATTGCCGACCCGGCGGTCGATGAGCTTGCGCTGCGCCGCCTGAAGAAGCGCCGCCTGGTGCTGCGCGACGAGATCGCGCGCCTGGAAGCCGGCCAGCCCGCGCAGGGCGCACCGCTGCCCGACGAGCCGGCCTGAAGCGGGTGTGAGCGACAGCCTCTGGGCGCGCACGCAGGAAGCCTTTGCTGCCGACGGCCCGCTGGCGCGGGCCGATCCGGCCTATCGCGTGCGGCCGCAGCAACTGGCGCTGGCGCAGGCGGTCTGCCGCGCGCTGCAGGAGCGGCAGGTGCTGGTGGCCGAAGCCGGCACCGGTGTCGGCAAGACCTTCGCCTACCTCGTGCCGCTGCTGCTGGCTGGTGGGCGGGCGCTGGTCAGCACGGCGACCAAGAGCCTGCAGGATCAGCTCTACCTGCGTGACCTGCCGCGTCTGTTGCGCACGCTTGGCCTGCCGCTGCACATCGCGCTGCTGAAGGGGCGTTCGAGCTATCTGTGCCGCCATCGGCTGGACCAGGCGCGCGTTGCGGCGCAGCTGCCCGATCGCTACGCGGTCCGCGCACTCGCCCGCGTGCAGGCCTGGGCGCAGGCTACGCGCAGCGGCGACCTGGCCGAGGTCGAGGGGCTGGACGAGCGCTCGCCCGTGATCCCGCTTGTCACCAGCACGCGCGACAACTGCCTGGGCACTGAATGTCCGCAGTACCGGCAATGCCATGTCGTGCAGGCGCGCCGTGAGGCCATGGCCGCAGAGCTGGTGGTGATCAACCATCACCTCTTCTTCGCCGATCTGGCGTTGCGCGACAGCGGGGTCGCCGAGTTGCTGCCCACAGTCGATGCGGCCGTCTTCGACGAAGCGCACCAGCTGATCGACGTGGGCGTGCAGTTCCTCGGGCGAACGCTGGGAACGGCGCAGCTCCTGGACTTCGCGCGGGACCTGCTGGCCGTTGGCAACAGCCAGGCGCGGGGCCTTGCCCCCTGGCACGAACTGGGCGCAGCGGTCGAGCGCGGCGCGCGCGAGCTGCGTCTGGCGCTGGCCGGCGATTTGCGCGGACTGGGCGGGTCGCGTCGGCTGCGCTGGGAGGAGTGTGCGCCGCGCTCCGAAGTCGCGGACGCGCAAGGGGCGCTGGCCGCTGCGCTGCAACAGGTTGGCCATTGCCTGGCAGTGCATCTGGAGGCGGGTCCCGATTTCGTGCGCCTGCACGAGCGCGTGCAGGAACTCGGGGCCGGCGTGCAGCTCTTCCAGCAGGCTGTGCCGGCCGAACGCGTGCGCTGGATCGACCTCTCGGCGCAGCAGGTGCGGCTGGTCGAGTCGCCGCTGGACATCCGCGAGATGCTGCAGGGCGAGCGGAGCCGGGCCGCGCGGAGCTGGATCTTCACCTCGGCCACCCTGGGCGACGACGATGCGCTCAGCTGGTTCACACGCCGTGCGGCACTCGAGGATGCGCGCACGCTGCGCGTGCAGAGCCCATTCGACTACACGGCGCATGCGCGGGTGTGGGTGCCGCCGGACATGCCGCGCCCGGGCGAGGCTGCGCATGCGCAGGCGGTCGGGACCGTTGCCGCCCGCTGCGCCAGCGCGTTGCAGGGCCGCTGCTTCGTGCTCACGACGACACTGCGGGCGCTGCCGGCGATC
>JADZCL010000009.1 GCA_020851615.1 Rubrivivax sp. | reverse complement strand
TGCTTGCCGATCGGGCCGGTGGTGACCTTGTGCAGGTCGTCGTAGTTGTCGAAGATGAAGGGCAGGTCGAAGGCCTCGAACTCCTTCACGCCGATCGGCCCGAACTTGGCCAGCGACGGCGCCAGCAGCTGCACCGCGCCGAGCTGCAGCGCCTCGAGCTCTTCCTTGTCCTTGTAGAGCGTGGAGTTGGCGTAGACCTCGACCTTGACCTTGCCGCTGGTCAGCTCGCCGGCACGCTTGGCAAAGAACTCCGACGCCCGCCCCTTGGGCGTGTCATGCGCGACGACGTGGCTGAACTTGATCACGGTCGGCCCTTGTGCCTTCACCGTGGCGGCCGCCAGCGCCGCAGCGGCACCGGCCAGGATCAGGGGGCGGCGGGCAATGGTCATGTGAAGCTCCTGCGAAGTGATGTCGATGGGGCACAGTGTATGACCCGATTCTGGGCTGGCCTCAGCGCGGCGCATCCCTGAGGATTCCCGCAGCCGCACCGCGGCGAGCCAGCGCCTCGTCCAGCGTCACCGTGTGCAGGCCGGCGGCGCGGCAGCGCTGCAGCAGCGCCGGCAGCACCTCGACGATCACCGGCTGCCCGCTGTCACACCGGCGCGCATTGCCATCGTGCAGCAGCAGGATGTCGCCGGCGGCCAGGCCACGCGTCAGCCGCTGCAGCACGCGCGCGGGGTCGCGCACGCGGGTGTCAAAGCCGCGTCGCGTCCAGCTCACCAGATGCAGGTCCAGGCGGTGCAGCACCGGATCGAGCAGCGGGTTGCGCAGGCCCGCGGGCGCGCGAAAGCAGTGCGGCAGGCGGCCGGTGAGCTCAGCCAGCACCGCCTGCGCGCGGCCGATCTCGGTGGCCAGGCCGCGCGGGCCCAGCAATGCGAAGTGATGGCGGTGATCATGGCTGTGGTTCTGCACGGCGTGGCCGCGGCGCACGATCTCGCGCAGCAGCGCCGGTTGTGCCGCGGCGCGCGCGGCGATGCAGAAGAAGGTTGCCCTCGCATCGGCCGCATCGAGCTGATCGAGCACCCTGGGCGTCACCTGCGGGTCGGGTCCGTCGTCGATGGTGATCGCGATCTCGCCGCGCCCCGCGCGGGCTGCGGGCAAGCGGCGCACGTTGGGGCCCAGGAGCGCACTGCGTGGCCACAGCCCGGCCGCGGTGAGGACAGCCTGGTCGGCGAGCACCGCGCCCAGTGCCAGCGGCCACTGACCCGGCACGAACGCCAGGGCCGCCGCCCCCGCATGCAGTGCCACGCTGGCCTGCACCAGCGGTGGCCAGGGCCAGCGCGCAGCCGGTGGCGCAGGCAGCAGGGGTGGCGCAGCACTCATGGCCGCGAGACGTTGGCCGCGGCGCAGGGGCCAGGCGCCCGCATGAAGATGGCCGACAGCAGCAGTCCGAGCAGCGCCCCGGGAGCCACCACGGAGCCGATCGCCGCCAGCACGGGGATCGTCGACGCGGCCAGCAGCGCGAACGAGGCCACCGTCGTGATGTTGGCCAGCAGCAGCGAGGCCAGCGTCTCCTCGCCGGGGTTGCCGCTCTGGCGCAGCATGTCGAAGAAGAGCGCGTAGTTGGAGCCCACCGCCACCACCAGCAGCAGGCCCACCAGGTGCAGGATGCCGAGCTTGACACCCAACACCGCCAGCGCACCCATGGCGAGCAGCACGGCCAGCAGCAGCGGCTGGCATACGGCCAGCAGCCGCCGCCAGGAGCGCAGCGAGATCGCCATCAGCAGCACCACGCCCAGCGCACCCAGCAGTGCCTGAGCCTGCGCCTGCCCGAGGTAGCGCGCATAGAGCGTTTGCAGTTCGTGCCCGATCTCGAGCACCTGGGTGTCGGCAAGCCCCTGCAGGGACGCGTCGACCGCCGCCCGATCCAGTGCCCCGGTCGCGCCCGGATAGAGCGGCAGCAGTGCCGCCGCAGAGCCGTCGGCACGGCGCAGCAGCAACGCATCGACCGTGGGCGCCACCGCGGTTGCGCGCAGCGCCTGGGCCGTGAGCGGCGCAGCATGGCGGGCCGCCTCGACCTCGGCCAGGAAGGGCGCCAGCCGTGCCGCCGGTAATGGCCCGTCGCGCGTGGCCTGCGCAAGCGCCGCCTGCAGGGCCGCCGGCGTCGGCAGCGCGGCCTGGCGCATGCGCTGCGTGGCCAGGCTCGGCAGCAGTCGCGTGGCGCTGTCGAAGCCGGCGATCACGCCGCGATCGACAAGCGTTTCCAGGCGGGCGCTTGCCGCCTCGGCGCGCTGCAGCGTGGTCTGCAGGTCCGCGCCCTGCACGACGACCAGCGTGCCGCCTTCGCCGGCGCCCAGGTCGGCGCGCAGCGCTTCGTCCAGCGCCAGAGCGGCCTGCGGCACCGGACTCAGCGAGCCCAGGTCGGCGCGCCAGAGGTCCCCTCGCTGCCACAGCACGAGTGCTGCGATGGCCGCCAGCAGCAGCACCGGCCCGCGCAGGCGCGGCAGCCGCACGATCGCCCACTGCGCTGCACGGCCCAGGCGCCGCGTGAGGGGAGTGCTGCGCGCACCGCCGGGCAGCAGCGCCGGCAGCACGAAGCGCGTCGTCAACGCCGCCGTCGCCAGCCCGGCGACCGAGAACACGCCCAGCTGCGCCAGACCGGGAAAGCCCGACCACAGCAGCGCGGCAAAGCCGCAGACCGAGGTCAGCAGACCCAGCCGCACCGTCGGCCAGCTCTCACGCACCCAGGTCCGCCAGCCGCCGCCGGCACGGTCGCCGACGCGCGCCTGGATGAGGTAGTAGATCGCGTAGTCGACCGATTCACCGATCAGCGTCGAGCCGAACCCCAGCGTCATGCCGTGCACACTGCCAAAGCCCAGGCTGACCGCGACGATGCCCCCCAGCACCCCGGTGGCCACCGGCAACGCCGCCACCGCCAGCGCCTTGATCGAGCCGAAGGCCAGCAGCAGCAAGCTGCTCACCACCACGGTGCCGGCGATGGCCAGGCGCTGCACCTCGCGCTCGATGCGGGCACGGCTGTCGACGGCGAACTGCGGCGCCCCGCTGAGCTGCAGCGTCAGGCCGCGTGCGGCAAGCGGTGCAAACGCCGCATGCACGGCCGCAATCGCCGCCGCCTGGGCGTCGGTGTCGGCGCCGGCGGCGGCAATGGTCGCCAGCAACAGCGCGCGCGGATGCTGGCGACCGGCCCAGACGCCCAGCTCGGTGCGCGGCGCGCGCGCCGGGATCAGCGCCTGCGCGATGGCTTGCGTCTCGCCGGTCGGGTCGCGATCGAGCAGGGGCTTGATGGCTGCCCCCGCCGGCGTGCCCAGCAGCGAGGTGGCCTCGGCGATCGCCTCGCGCAGCCCATCGGCGGTGAAGCGCTCGGGCGCCACCGCCGGACTGAGCGCGTAGCGGTGCTCGAACAGCCATTGGCCAAAACCGGCAAAGCCCTCGTGCTCGCCGTTGCCGACCTGATCGAAGCGGCCGCTCTCGCGCAGCGCCGCCGCCAGTTCGCGCGAGGCCTTGGCGCGGGTGGCTGCATCGCCGCCCTCGATGCCCAGCAACAGCGTACGCGCCGGCGCTCCGCTGTGGATCTGCTCGATCAGCAGGCGCTGGCGTGCATCGGGCGTGGCCGGCAGGAAGACGCCGAGGTCGGCGGTGAAGGGCGTGCGCACGATCTGCACCACCGCCAGCAGCACCAACAGCAACCACAGGACCAGTGGCAGCAGCCGCGCGGGTGCTGCGCCCGGCGCCCGGGGCGGCGGTGCGGCCGCGGGAGCATTCATCGCGCCGACGCCGCCGTGCCCGGCGCAGACGCTGCAACGGGCGGCTCGGCGATCGGCTCGATCAGCATCAGCGAGCGATCGCCGCCCTGCAGTTGCAGGGCGATGCTGCGCACGTCGGCGGCCTGCCCGACGACTTCGATCTCGGTGAGGTGGCGCTGCAACTGGCTATCCAGCGGCACCAGCCGCAGCACCCACTTCGCGTCGCTGCCGCTGAGCGTGCAGCGGAAATTGCGCTGCAGCAGCTCGGCGTCACCGGTCAGGGTGCCGCGCAGCGCATCGAGCAGACCACCCAGCTCGGGCAGCGTGTCGAGCTCCATCTGGCGCGTGCGCCCGCCGCGGCGCAGCACCAGCGTGCGCCCCTTCAGCTCCATCGACTCCTTCACCGGCTGCAGGGTGTGGCGCTCGAAGCGGTCGGGCGCCGCAAAGGACAGCGTGCCGCTGGCGCGCAGCGGACCGTCGAGGCCGCCGACAAAGCGCTCCTCGGTGAAGCGCGCGCGGCCCGACTTGCGCGCAGCCATGCGCCGCATCAGCGTCGGCAGGTCCAGCGCCTGGCCCCACGCCGGCAGGGCACTGCAGCCCGCCAGCCAGGCCAGCCAGGCCAGCGCGGCCCGGCGCGAACAACCCGCCCTAAGGCTGCGCAGCATCTTCCCCCCAGTAGTCGTGGAAATTGAACCAGTTGTACGGCGCCTCGCGGCACAGCGCCTGCAACCGCGCGACGTACTCCTGCAGTGCCGCCATGAGCTGCCGCTCGCGCTGCGCGGGATCGGCCGCTGCGGTGCCGAAGTCGGCCAGCGGCTCGAAGCGCACCTCGTACCGGTCGCCGGGGCCGTAGAGCCCGACCATGAAGAGCACCGGCCGGCGCAGCATCTGCGCCAGGCGCAGCGGCCCCGTGCCAAAGAGCGCCGGCTCACCGAGGAATGGCAGCCAGCACGTGTCGCGGCGCCCTGCGGCGCCACCCGTTCCCGCCGGCGGCAGGCGGTCACCGAGCATGCCGACCAGGCCGCCGCGCTCCAGCCAATCGCGGATCGCCAGTGTCGAGCCCGGCCGACCGATCGCGATGATCTCCATCTCCAGTTCGGGGGCGACGGCGTGCAGCACGTCCTGGATCATGCGCGCGTTGTCGGGGTACATCACCATCGCCACGGGCAACCGCTCACCCTTGCCGACCGCGTGCAGCGCCTCGAAGCTGCCGACATGGGCGCCGAGCAGGAAGGCGCCGCGCCCATCCTGCAGCGCCTGGTAGACGAGTTCGCCGCCCTGCACCTGCAGGGCCAGGCCCCGCAGCTCGCCGCGCGCGAAGTAGATGCGATCCAGCACCACCGTGGCGAAGGTGTGCAGCTGGCGGTAGTGATCGCGCCAGGAGGGCGCGCGGCCCAGCGCCCGGTGCAGGTAGCGCCGCGCGTGGCGCCGCACGGCCGGCGAGAAGAGCAGGAAGTAGACGCTGATCGGGTGCAGCAGCAGCCGCGCCGTGCGGCGGCCCAGGTGGACCGCGATCCACGCCATCAGGCGCAGCGTGAAGCGGTTGCTGCGCTCCTGGCGTTCAGCCCAGCCGGCGTGGCCGCCGGGTTCGGCCACAGGTGGATCGGGTGCGGGCATCGCCGTGTCGCGCGGGCGTGTCAGCCCGGCAGCAGCCGGCCGCGGGCCACGGCGCGCCCGCGCTCCTGGACCTCGAAGCCCACGCCGCGGGCGTCTTCGACCAGGTGGACGGCCAGCTGCGCCCCCGGGCGTACTGGCGCCGTGAACTTCACGTGGTCGATCTGCGGCATGCGGCCCACGCGCGCCTGCAGGGCCGGGCGAGCCTGCAGCGCCTGCAGCACAAGCGTCAGCAGCACGACGCCGGGGAGCACCGGCTGCCCCGGGAAGTGACCGTCGAACGCGGGATGATCGGGCGCGATCGCCACCTCCCCGCCGTCGGCCGCATCCGAGCCCAGCTGCGCCGCGCGGCCCCGCTCGTCGAGGTGCTGCGCGCACAGGGCGCGCAGTGTGGCGGCGGTGAGCTTGCCCGTGGCCTCGCGCGGGAGTTCCTGCAGCAGCACCACGCGCCGCGGCACGAAGGCCGGCTCCAGGCGTTCGCGCAGGCCGGCGATGACGGCCTGCGCCGTCAGGCCGGGGGCGACGACGAAGGCCACCGTGCGCACGACGCCGTCGGCGACCTCGTCGGGCAGCCAGAAGGCCCCATCGACGACGCCGGGCACGCGGTTGAGCTGGAAGTTGAGGTGCGCCAGCGAGCTGCGCTTGCCGGCGACGTGGATCAGGTCGTTGGCACGCCCGAGCAGGCGGAAGTGCCGTGCGTCGAGCAGCTCGAGGATGTCGGCCAGCGGCGTGGGCTCGATCACGTGCCCGCCTTCGACCAGGAAGCGGTCGCTGCCGTCCGGGCCCGCCTCCCGCCACAGCTGCAACTCGCCCAACGCCGTCCAGACCTCGCCGGCAGTGGTGCGGCGCGCCGCGACCTGGCCCGCCTCGGTGCAGCCGTAGATCTCGATGAGCTTGCCCCCCATCCGGGTCTCGGCCTGCGCGGCCAGCTGCGGCGACAGCGGCGCGGTGGCCGAGAGGACGAGGTCGACCGCCGGCAACTCGACCCCCGCGGCCAGCAGCGTCTTCAGGTGAAAGGGCGTGGTCACCAGCGCCCGCGGGCGCGGCACGCGCTGCAGCGCCGCGACGATGTCGGCCGGGTAGAAGGGCCGGCCGCTGTCGAATGCCGCGCCGCCCAGCAGCGCCAGCAGCACGCTGGATTCGAAGCCGTAGCTGTGCTGCGGCGGCACGGTGGCGACGATCGTGAGCCCGGCGAGGTCGGCCTGGCC
>JADZCL010000008.1 GCA_020851615.1 Rubrivivax sp. | reverse complement strand
GTACGGCGCGCGCCCGGGTAGCCGACGATAATACTTCATCGCCCCTCGACACCGGGCCTACCCGACGCGACCGCCGCATGGCACTGACCCCGCAGGACATCGACCGCATCGCCCACCTCGCGCGGCTGGCGCTCACGCCCGAGGAGCGGGCCGCCGTGCTGCCGCAACTGGACGGGTTCTTCAGCCTCGTCGAGCGCATGCGCGCCGTCGATGCCAGCGGCGTCGAGCCGCTCTACACGCCGCTGTCGGCGGTGCAGGCCGCGGCGTTGCGGCTGCGCGAGGACGAAGTGAGCGAAGGCGACGCCCGCGAACTGAACCAGGCGAGCGCACCCTGTGTCGAGGGTGGGCTGTACCTGGTGCCCAAGGTGATCGAATGAGCGGCGAATTGCACACCCTGGGCGTGGCGGCACTGGCCGCTGCGCTGCGCAGCCGCGCGGTGTCGGCGCTCGAGCTGGCGCAGGCCTTTGCCCAGCGTATCGACGCGTACGCGGCACTGAATGCCTTCATCGCGCGCGACGAGGCCGCCACGCTGGCGCAGGCGCGCCGGGCCGACGAGCTCCTTGCGCGTGGCGACGCGGCGCCCCTGCTGGGCGTGCCGATCGCGCACAAGGACGTCTTCGTCACCCGCGACTGGCCGAGCACCGCCGGCTCGAAGATGCTGCAGGGCTACCGCAGCCCCTTCGACGCCACGGTGGTTGCGCGACTGGGCGTGGGCCGCGTGGACGAGCCGGCCGGGGCGGGCTGCGTGAGCCTGGGCAAGCTCAACTGCGATGAGTTCGCGATGGGCTCGACCAACGAGAGCTCGTTCTTCGGCCCCGTGCGCAACCCCTGGGACCGCGAGCGCGTGCCGGGTGGATCCTCGGGCGGCAGCGCGGCGGCCGTGGCGGCGCGGCTGGTGCCAGCGGCCACCGGCACCGACACCGGCGGCTCGATCCGCCAGCCGGCGGGCTTCTGCGGTGCCACCGGCATCAAGCCGACGTACGGCGTGTGCAGCCGCCACGGGATGATCGCCTTCGCGTCGAGCTTCGACCAGGCCGGGCCGATCGCGCGCTCGGCCGCGGACTGCGCGCTGCTGTTGTCGGCGATGGGCGGCTTTGACGTGCGCGACGCCACCAGTGCCGAGCGTCCGCCGCAGGACTACGTCGCGCAGATGCAGGCCGCGCGCGCCGGCGCCAGCGCCGCGCGGCCGCTGCAGGGGCTGCGCATCGGGTTGCCGCGCGAGTTCTTCCCGACCCCGCTGGCCGGTGAAGTGCAGGCCGCGGTGCGTGCTGCACTGGCCGAGCTGCAGCGGCTTGGCGCCACGCTCGTCGATGTCGCCCTGCCGCGCACGGAGCTCGCCATTCCCGTCTACTACATCCTTGCGCCGGCCGAGGCCAGCTCCAACCTGAGCCGCTTCGACGGCGTGCGCTATGGCCACCGGGCGGCGCAGTACGACGACCTGCTCGACATGTATTGCAAGAGCCGCGCCGAGGGCTTCGGCATCGAGGTCAAGCGTCGCATCATGATCGGCACCTACGTGCTCAGCCATGGCTACTACGACGCCTACTATCTGCAGGCGCAGAAGCTGCGCCGCATGATCGCCGACGACTTCCAGGCCTGCTTTGCAGCCTGCGACCTGATTGCCGGCCCGGTGGCACCCAGCGTGGCCGGCCGGCTGGGCGCGCAGGGCGACGATCCGGTGCAGGCGTACCTGGCCGACATCTTCACGCTGCCGGCAAGCCTGGCCGGGCTGCCGGCGATGTCGGTGCCCGCGGGCCTGGCCGCGGTGGATGGAGCGCCGGCCCTGCCGGTGGGCCTGCAGTTGATCGGCAACTACTTCCAGGAAGGCCTGCTGCTGCACGCCGCGCATGCGCTGCAGCAGGCCACCGACTGGCACACGGCCGTGCCGACAGGGGTTTGAGATGGGCGCAGCGAGCACGGGCCCCCTGGTGCGCGGCTTCGAGGTCGTGATCGGCCTGGAGACGCACGCCCAGCTCTCGACGGCGAGCAAGATCTTCAGCGGCGCCAGCACCGCCTTCGGCGCTGCTCCCAACACGCAGGCCTGCGCGCTGGACCTGGCCCTGCCTGGCACGCTGCCCGTGATGAACCGCGGCGCGGTCGCGCGCGCCATCCGTTTCGGCCTGGCCGTGGGGGCCGAGGTCGCCACCCGGTCCATCTTTGCGCGCAAGAACTACTTCTACCCCGACCTGCCCAAGGGCTACCAGATCAGCCAATACGAGCTGCCGGTTGTGCAGGGCGGGCAGGTGAGCTTCCTGCTGGGGGAGCAGACACATGCCGTGCGGCTGACGCGCGCGCACCTCGAGGAGGACGCGGGCAAGAGCCAGCACGACGACTTCCAAGACGAGCACGGCCGCGCATGCAGCGGCATCGACCTCAACCGCGCCGGCACGCCGCTGCTGGAGATCGTCTCCGAGCCCGACATGCGCAGCAGCGTCGAGGCGGTCGAATACGCCAAGGCCTTGCACGCCCTGGTGGTGTGGCTGGGCATCTGCGACGGCAACATGCAAGAGGGCAGCTTTCGCTGCGACGCCAACGTCAGCGTGCGCCGACCCGGCGCGGCGCTGGGCACGCGGCGCGAGATCAAGAACCTCAACAGCTTCCGCTTCCTGCAGCAGGCGATCGACGCCGAGGTGCAATGGCAGATCGACCGCCTGGAGGACGGCCTGCCGATCGAGCAGGCCACCGTGCTCTTCGATCCCGACAGCGGCCGCACGCGTGCCATGCGGACCAAGGAAGACGCGCACGACTACCGCTACTTCCCCGACCCTGACCTGCCGCCGCTGTGCATCGCGCCGGAGTGGATCGAGCGCGTGCGTGCGCAGATGCCCGAGCTGCCGGCGGTGATGGCCGCGCGCCTGCAGCGCGACGACGGCCTGCCGGTCTACGACGCGGCGATGATGACGCAGAGCCTGGCGTTCGCGCGCTTCTACGAAGCCACGCGAGATGCCGGGCCCGCGGCAGCCCGGGAAGCAGCAGCGGGCTGGCCCAAGCTGGTGGCCAACTGGCTGATGGGCGAAGTCGCCCGGCGGCTCAATGCCGAGGGCATCACCATCGATGCGGCGCCGCTGGCACCGGCGCGGCTGGCGGCATTGATTGGGCGGGTTGTCGATGGCACGCTCTCCAACAGCGGCGCGCGCCAGGTCTTCGAGGTCCTGTGGACGGATGCCGCTGCCACCGTAGATGCGGTCATCGAAGCGCGTGGCCTGAAGCAGATGAACGACGCCGGCGCCCTCGAGGCGATTGTCGAGGCGGTGATTGCGGCGCAGGAGAAGTCGGTCCAGGAATACCGCGCCGGCAAGGACAAGGCCTTCAACGCGCTGGTCGGGCAGGTCATGAAGGCCAGCCAGGGCAAGGCCAACCCGGCGCAGGCCGGCGAACTGCTGCGACGCAAGCTGGGCTGAAGCCGGGTCAGGGTCGCGTGCCGGTGTGCTCAGCGGCCGGCCGTCGCGTCCTTGGCATTGCCTGCAGCGCCCGGGGTCGGGAGCGCGCCGAGCGAACCCGGTGCCGCACCGGCCCACAGCCGGCGCAGCCGCGCGAGTTCGTTGTCGTAGAGGCGGTTGAGCCGCTCGAGTTCGGCCTGCTGCGTGGTGGCGGCCTCCTTCTGCGCCTCGAGCGCGGCGTCGTTGGCATCGAACTGGCTCTTGAGCTTGGGTGGCAGGCGCTTGCCGGCGTAGAACTCGGCCTCGTTCATGAGCGGCTTGCGCTCGGCCTGCAACTCCTTCATCCGCTCCTCGGTGGCCTTGATCGCCAGCCGCACGGTGTCCAGCGCCGCCTCGCGCGCCTTGCGGTGGGCGGGTTCGTCGGGAAAGCGCTGCAGCAGGTTCTTGTCGCGCCGCGTGGCCTCGACCAGCGCCATGCGCTCGGCACTGGCGCGGCGCTCGCGCGCCTCGCGCTCGGCGTGCTCGTCGGCGGTGAGGGTGGGCGGATGCACGCTGCGCACCGAGCCGTCCTTGTTGAGGATGTGCTGCTCCTTGGCGGTGCAGGCCGCGATCGGCCGGTCAGAGGTGATGCGCCGGCCCTGGTCGTCGATGCAGGTGTAGATGGCGCCGCTGCCGCTGTCGCGTGTCTGCGCTGAAACCGGCAGCACCAGCGGCAGCACCAGCGCCAGCGCCAGCGCACGCAGCAGGCCTGCGGCGGGCGGGGAGCGAAGCGGGGATCCGCGGGCGCGCATTCAGACTCCGTAGCGATTGCGGTAGGCCTGTACCGCCGCGGCATGGGCCTGCAGGGCAGGGTTGGGCGCCAGATACTGCAGCAGATCACCAAGCGTCGCAACGGCGCATACCGCAAGGCCCAGTTCGCGCGTGACGTACTGCACCGCCGAGTGCGCGGCGTCGCGCCCGTCCTCGACGGCCTTCTCCTGCCGGTCCAGTGCCAGCGCCACGCCGCAAGGTGTTGCGCCTGCAGCGCGGATGAGTGCAAGCGACTCGCGCACCGAGGTGCCCGCGGAGATGACGTCGTCCACGATCAGCACGCGCCCGCGCACCGGTGCGCCGACCAGCACGCCGCCCTCGCCGTGGTCCTTGGCCTCCTTGCGGTTGTACGCCAGGGGCACGTTGCGGCCCAGGCGCGCCAGCTCGATGGCCAGTGCCGCGACCAGGGTGATGCCCTTGTAGGCGGGGCCGAAGAGCATGTCGAACTCGATGCCGCTGGCCAGCAGGCGCCGTGCATAGAATGATCCGAGCGCGCCGAGCTTGGCGCCATCGTCGAACAGGCCGGCGTCGAAGAAATAGGGTGACAGGCGCCCCGCCTTGGTCTTGAACTCGCCAAAGCGCAGCACGCCCGAATCGACCGCAAAGCGCACGAATTCCTGGGCCAGGGGGTCTGCAGCGGCTGCCGTCATGAAAGGGCGTTCCTCGTGGGATTGCGATTCGTCACGCTCAACCTCAACGGCATCCGATCAGCGGCCAGCAAGGGCTTCGAGCAATGGGCCGACGAGACGGGCGCCGATTGTATGGGCGTGCAGGAGCTGAAGGCGCAGGCTGCCGACGTGGACGGACGTTTCACGCAGGTGGGCGGCATGGACGGCCACTTCCACTTCGCACAGAAGAAGGGGTACTCGGGCGTGGGGCTGTACACGCGCAAGGCGCCCAGCGCGGTGATCACCGGTTTCGACGGCGGCGAGTTCGACGCCGAGGGACGCTGGGTGGAGGCGCGCTTCGACAGCGCGCGGCGCAAGCTCAGCCTGATCAGCTGCTACTTCCCCAGCGGCTCGAGCGGCCCCGAGCGGCAGGC
>JADZCL010000007.1 GCA_020851615.1 Rubrivivax sp. | reverse complement strand
CTACACCTACGACGCACCACAGCAGAACGTGCCCGAGCCCGGCTCGCTGGCGCTGATGGGTCTGGCTCTGGCCGGTGTCGCGGCTGCCCGTCGCCGCAAGACGCGCTGAACAGGCCTCGTGCCATGATTCGAGCCCCGGTCCGCCGGGGCTTTTTTCATGCCCGACACGATCTCCCTCAGCCTCGTCTCGCACACCAACGTCGGCAAGACCACGCTGGCGCGCACGCTGCTGGCGCGCGACATCGGCGAGGTGCGCGACGCGCCGCACGTCACCGAGTTCGCCGACCCGCACCTGCTGCTGCAGGACGCGGCCGGGAACGCGCTCACGCTGTGGGACACCCCGGGCTTTGGCGACAGCGCGCGCCTGGTGCGCCGACTGCGTCAGCAAGGCAATCCGCTGGGCTGGTTTCTCTCCGAAGTCTGGGACCGCTGGCGCGACCGCCCCTTCTGGGCCAGCCAGCACGTCGTGCGCCACGTGCGCGAGACGAGCGACGTCGTGCTCTACCTCGTCAACGCGGCCGAACCCCCGGCGGCAGCCGGCTACGTCGAGCCGGAGATGGCATTGCTCGACTGGATCGGCAAGCCGGTGCTGGTGTTGCTCAACCAGCTCGGCCCCCCGCACGCCGGCGATGCCGACGCCCGCGACGTGCAGCGCTGGCAAGCGGTGCTGCAAGGTTGGCCGCAGGTGCGCGCGGTGCTGCCGCTGGACGCCTTTGCGCGCTGCTGGGTGCAGGAAGGCGCGCTCTGGCAGGCCGTTCAGGCCGCACTGCCGCCGCCACGCCAGGAGGCGATGGCCGCACTGCGGCAGGCCTGGGCGCAGCAGCGCCGGCAGCAGTTCGACACCGCCGTGCAGGCGCTGGCGCAAAGCCTGGCGCGACTCGCGGCCACGCACGTGGCGCTGCCCGAGGGCGGCGGGGTGAAGGACACGCTGCGCCAGATCGGCTCGGTGCTGGGTCTGGCGGAGTCACGCCCGGCAGCGCTCGACGGTGCCGAGCGCCAGGTGGCGGCGCTGATCGAAGACGAGACGCGGCGCAGCACGGCGGCGTTGATCGCGCTGCACGGCCTGCACGGGCAGGCCACGGGCCTCGTGCTCGAGCGCCTGGGCGCACACGTCGAATGGCGGCGCCGCGTCGGCGAGGGCTCGGCCGCGGTGCTTGGCGGCCTGGTGAGCGGTGCCGCCACGGGTCTGGCGGCCGACGTCGCCAGCGGCGGCCTCACGCTTGGCGGCGGCATGATCGCCGGCAGCGTGCTCGGCGCGCTCGGCGCCGCCGGTCTGGCGCGCGGCCTGAACGTCGTGCGCGGCACCGACCGCGGCTGGGTCGGCCTGGCCGATGCGGCCCTGCAGGCGCTGCTGCGTGCGGCGCTGCTGCGCTATTTGGCGGTGGCGCACTTCGGCCGCGGGCGTGGCCAGTGGCGCGACGGCGAGGCGCCACCGCACTGGGTGCAGGCGGTGGACGCGGTGCTGGCGGGCACGCCGGCCGCATTCGACGCCGTGTGGAGCGCACGCACCAAGGCCTTCGACAACGCCGGCGAGGCCGAGCGCCTGGGGGCCGCGCTGCAGCCGCTGCTGGCGCGCAGCGTCACCGACGTGCTGGCGCTGTTGTACCCTGACGCGGTGGGCAGCACCGCCTTGCATGGGAGCGCATGAAGATCCTCATCCTGGGCGCAGGCCGCGTGGGCGAGAGCGTCGCCGAGAGCCTGGTTTCCGAGCGCAACGACATCACCGTCGTCGACGCCGATCCGGCCCGGCTGCGCGAGCTGCAGGACCGGCTGGACCTGCGCGGCGTGGTCGGCAACGGCATCCAGCCCAGCGTGCTGCGCGAGGCCGGTGCCGAGGACAGCGACATGCTCATCGCCTGTGCGCCGCTGGACGAAACCAACCTCGTCGTCTGCAAGATCGCGCGTGAGGTCTTCGGCGTGCCAACCGCCATCGCACGGCTGCGCAGCCCCGAGTTCGAGGACGGACACGATCTGCTGGGCAAGAGCGGCTTCGCCGTCGACCACGTGATCCACCCCGAGCAGAGCGTCACCACCTACATCCGCAAGCTGATCGAGTACCCCGAGGCACTGCAGGTGCTCGAGTTCGCCGGCGGACTGGTGAGCCTGATCGCGGTGCGCGCAGTGGCGGGGGGGCCGCTGGTGCAGCATCCGCTGGCCGACATCCCCCAGCTCGTGCCGGGGGTCGAGATGCGCATCGTCGCCATCTACCGGCAGGACCAGGCGCTGCCGGGCATCGGCGGCCACACCGCGGTGCAGGCCGGCGACGAGATCTTCGTGCTCGCGGCCACCGAGCACATCCGCACGGTGCTCGGTGCCCTGCGCAAGATGGACCGCCCGGTGCGCCGGCTGATGATCGCCGGCGGTGGACGCATCGGGCTGCGCCTGGCGCGCGAGCTGCGCGATCGCTATCAGGTCAAGCTGATCGAGGAGTCGCAACGGCGCTGCGAGTACCTCGCCGCCGAGCTGCCCGCGGACGTGCTGGTGCTGCACGGCGACAGCACCGACGAAGACCTGCTGCAGGCCGAGAACGTGCAGGACATGGACTTGTTCGTCGCCATGACCAGCGACGACGAGGACAACATCATGTCCAGCCTGCTGGCCAAGCGGCTGGGCGTGCGGCGGGTGCTGGCACTGATCAACCGGCGGGCGTATGCCGAGCTGGTGCAGGGCACGCAGATCGACATCGCGATCGCACCGGCGCACGCGGTCGTCAGCGAGCTGCTGGCCTTCGTGCGCCGCGGCGATGTCGAGTCCGTGCACAGCCTGCGCCGCGGCGCCGCCGAGGCGCTGGAGGGCATCGTGCGCGGCGACGCCAAGACCAGCCGCATGGTGGGCCGGCGCATCGACGAGATCGACCTGCCCGAGGGTGCCCACATCGGCGCGCTCGTGCGCGGGCTGCACCTCGAGGACGGCAGCGAAGTCGAGCCCGAGTTCGCCAAGCCGCGCGTGCTGATCGCCCACCACGACACCGTCGTGCAGCCCAACGACCATGTGATCGTCTTCGTGCCGCGCAAGCGCCTGGTGCGGCAGGTCGAGAAGCTGTTCCAGGTCAGCGCCACCTTCATGTTCTGACGGGAGCACGGGCAATGGGTGCACTGGCCGTCGTGGCCATGGTCGGTCGCATGGTGGTCCTGTTTGCGCTGCTGCTGGCCGTGCCGCTGGCGTTCGCGCTGGTGCAGGAGGACGCCGCGCGTGCGCACTTCGTCACCGCGGCGGGTGTCACGCTGGCCTGCGGCCTGGCGATGAGCCTGGCCACCCGGCGCTTCCGTCGTGAGCTGCAGCCCCGCGACGGCTTCCTGCTGGTGGGTCTGACCTGGACGCTGCTGCCGCTGCTGGGCACGCTGCCGCTGCTGCTGGCGGTGCCGGGGCTGGACTTCACGCGCGCCTACTTCGAGGCGATGTCAGGCTTCACGACCACCGGCGCGACGGTGATCTCGGGACTGGACGAGCTGCCGCTGTCGGTCAACGTCTGGCGCTGCCTGCTCTCGCTCATCGGCGGCCTGGGCATCATCATCCTCGCGGTGGCCATCCTGCCACTCCTGGGCGTGGGCGGTTCACAGCTCGTGAAGACCGAGATGACCGGCCCCATGAAGGACCAGAAGCTCACGCCGCGGATCGCCGACACGGCGCGTGCGGTGTGGCTGATCTACGGCCTGCTGGCGCTGGCCTGCATGCTGGCCTACCGCATGGCGGGCATGAGCTGGCCAGACGCCTTCATGCACATGTGCACGACGGTGAGCCTGAGCGGCCTCTCCAGCCACGACGCGAGTTACGGCTACTGGAACTCGCCGGCGATCGAAGGCGTGGCGATCGTCTTCATGACGCTGGCCGGCATCAACCTGGTGCTGTACTTCGCGGCCTGGCGGCGGCGCTCGCTGCTGCCCCTCTTGCGCAACACCGAGGCGCGCGCGTTCGTCGGCGCGATGCTCTTCACCATCGCACTGCTGACCATCTACCTGTGGGCCGAAGGCAGCCAGCCCGACCCGCTGCTGGCCCTGCGGCAGGTGGCCTTTCACGTCGTTTCGATCGCCACCACCACGGGCTACGCCAGCGCCGACTACGCGCGCTGGCCGATCTTTGCGCCGATGCTGATGATCCTGCTGGGCTGCTTTGCCACCTGCGCAGGCAGCACCGGCGGCGGCATGAAGATGGTGCGTGTGCTGCTGCTGCTCAAGCTCTCGCGGCGCGAGCTGCTGCGCATCCTGCACCCCAATGCGGTGACGCCGGTGGTGCTGGGCGGCGTGGCGGTGAGCGAGCGCGTCATGCACAGCGTGGTCGCCTACATGATGATGTACTGCGCCTGCCTGGTGGCGCTGACGCTGGCCATGCTCTTCAGCGGCCTGGAGCCGGTCACCGCCTTCACCGCGGTGCTGGCCTGCCTCAACAACATCGGCCCGGGCCTGGGCGATGTCGGCCCGGCGGTCAACTACGGTGGGCTGACCGAGTTCCAGCTCTGGATCTGCATCCTGGCGATGCTGCTGGGCCGGCTCGAGCTGCTGGCGGTGCTGGTGCTGCTGACGCCGGCCTTCTGGCGCAAGTGAACGCGCAGGCACCGTCGCCGGCTAGACCATGCTGTCCCAGGGTGCGCTCAGCCGCATGGCGCCGTTGACGATGCCCACCATCGAATAGGTCTGCGGGAAGTTGCCCCAGAGCTCACGCGTGGCCGGCGCCGTGTCCTCGCTCAGCAGGCCGACGTGGTTGCGCGTGGCCAGCAAGGCCTCGAAGGCTTCGCGCGCCTGCTCCGGCCGGCCGATTCGCGCCAGCGCATCGACGAGCCAGAACGAGCAGACGTTGAACGCCACCTCGGGGCGACCGAAGTCGTCGGGCGCCTCGTAGCGGCGCATGTAGGGGCCGTCGGCGAGCGTGGCGACGAGCGCATCGACGGTGCGCACGAAGCGCGGGTCGCGCGCGGGCAGGAAGCCGACCTCGGCCATCAGCAGCACGCTGGCGTCGAGCGACTCGCCATCCAGGCTTTCGACGAAGGCACCGCGGCGCTCGTTCCAGGCCCGCGCCAGGATCAGCTCGCGCACGGTTGCCGCGCGCGCGTGCCAGTGCTGCGCGCGCGCCAGCAACCCCAGCGCGCCGGCCATGCGCCCCAGACGGTCGCACGCAGCCCAGCACATCAGCACCGACGAGGTGTGTACGCGCGCGCGTGTGCGCAGCTCCCAGATGCCGGCGTCAGGCTGGTCGTGCAACGCCCAGGCGCGCTCGCCCATGACCTCCAGCGCAGCAAAGTCTGCCGCCGTGCCGCGGTTGAAGAGCCGCTGGTCGTGGAAGGCCTGCGAGGCTCCCAGCACGATGCTGCCGTAGACGTCGTGCTGGAAGTGCTCGGCCGCCTGGTTGCCCACCCGCACCGGCCCCATGCCGCGGTAGCCGGGCGCCGTGGTGATGATCGCTTCGGGCAACTGCGCCTCCAGCCCCACACCGTAGAGCGGCTGCACGTGACCATCCTTCACGCCGCGCACGACGTTGTAGAGCCAGCGCAGGTAGCCCTCCATCGTGCCCATCTCGGCCAGGCTGTTGAGCGCACGCACGACGAAGAAGGCGTCACGCAGCCAGCAGTAGCGGTAGTCCCAGGTGCGGCCGCTGTCTGGCGCCTCGGGGATGCTGGTGGTCAGGGCCGCGACGATGGCGCCGGTGTCCTCGACCTGGCAGAGCTTGAGCGTGATGGCCGCGCGGATCACCGCCTCCTGCCACTGCAGCGGCAGCGCCAGGCGCCGGGTCCAGCGCCGCCAGTGCGCCACCGTGCGCTCGTCGAAGTCGCGCGCCGTGTCGTCCACGGCGCCGGTCAGCGTCTCGTCGGGCCCGAGCAGGAAGGACAGCGGCGAGCGCAGCTCGAACCAGGTCCCCTCGCCGACGTAGGTGATGGGGGCGCTGGTGTTCAGCCGCAGCGTGCAGTGCGGCAGTACATAGCGCAGGTGGTGGCTGCCGCGCGTGACCAGCGCGGCCGTGGCACCCCAGTCGCCCTGCGGCTGCAGCAGGATGCGCACGCGCGGGCAGCCCGACAGCGGCCGCAGCCGCCGCACGATCTGGGCGGGACGGAACATGCGGTCGTGCAGCGTGAAGCGCGGCGCAAAGTCGCGCAGCTCGATGCCCTGGCCGCTGGCGTCCCACAGCCGGGTGCACAGCACCGCGGTGTTGGCTTCGTAGAACTGCTCGCTGCGCACCGCCCCTTCGAGCTCGATCGTGAAGGCGCCTGCCTGCGGCAGGCCGTGGGCGCTGTGCAGGAGGGCGTCGAAGACCGGCGGGCTGTCCACGCGCGGCAGGCAGCACCAGACGATGCTGCCGCGGCGGTCGACGAGTGCACCGACACCGCAGTTGCCGATGACGGCGAGGTCCAGTGACGCCGCGTTCGGCGTGGCCTGGCCGGCGTGGCCGGGCCTGGAGGGCGGGTGAGCGGATTCGGACGGTGTCGGCAAGGCGCCTCCTGCTGCTGCGGCGCGGGCATGATATACATTTGTCCCCATGCATTGGCTTCGTGTTTCCGGCACCCACGCATGGCGCTGAGTTCGCTGCGCATCCAGCTGCGCTTCCTGCTGCCGCTGACGGTGACGCTGGTCATCGCCGCCACCCTGGCGATGCCGCTGCTGGACCGTGTCACCCTGCGCTGGTTCAGCCGCGACCTCAACAGCCGCGGCACGCTCGTGGCCAACACGCTCAACGACACCGTCGCCGAGGCGCTGGTGGCAGGTCGACCCGAGCGGCTGCAGGCCGTCTTCGAACGCGCCGCACAGGACGAGCGCCTGTTCGCGATCGGCCTGTGCAGCGCGGGGGGCGAACTGCTGCAGCACACGCAGCGCTTTCCGCCCGAGCTGAGCTGTCGCCGGGCGCGCGACGTGGCCGAGTCCGGCGATTCGCAGCTGGCCCTGGCCGGCGGCAGCGTGCACGTCGGCGTGCACGACGTGATGGCCGCTCTGGCAGCCCCGGTGGCACGCCCTGCGCCAACTCTGCCCACGCCCGCCGAGGTGGGCATCGACACCGACAGCCGCATCCCGCCGGCGGACGGCGCCGACCCGACCCCGGCTGCCGGCGGCGCGGCGCCCGCGGCCACGCCCACGCGGGTCGGTGAGCTCGTCGTGCTGCACGACCTCAGCTTCATCGACCGCCGCAGTCAGGACACGCGCCGCTACCTGATCGGCCTGATCGCAGCGCTCGGCCTGGCGATCGCGCTCATCACGGTGGCGGTGGCGCAGTTGAGCTGGCGCGGCTGGGTCAAGGGCACGCGCGCACTGATGCGCGGCGAGGGCCTGCTGACACCGTTTGCGCCCGTCCCCGAGCTGGCGCCGCTGGCCAGCGAGCTGCGCAGCCGCCTGCGCGATCTCGAGGACGAGTACCGGCGCGCGCAAGGCCCCGAGACGGAGTGGACCGCCGAGCGCCTGCGCAGCCTGCTGCGCACGCGGCTCTCGGGCGACCAGATCATCGTCGTCAGCAACCGCGAGCCCTACATCCACGAGCGCACGGCCGAGGGCGTGGTGGTACGGCGCCCGGCCAGCGGCCTCGTGACGGCGGTCGAGCCGGTGATGCGGGCCTGCTCGGGCACCTGGATCGCGCATGGCAGCGGCAGTGCCGACCGCGAGGTCGTCGACGGCAGCGACCGCGTGGCGGTGCCGCCCGACCACCAGGATTACTGGCTGCGCCGCATCTGGCTCACCCCCGAAGAGGAGCAGGGCTATTACTACGGCTTCGCCAACGAGGGCATGTGGCCGCTGTGCCACGTGGCCCACGTGCGCCCGGTGTTCCGCGAGTCCGACTGGCACGCCTACCGCGCCATCAACCAGCGCTTTGCCGATGCCGTCGTCGCCGAGGCGCGGCGCGAGGACCCGGTGGTGCTGGTGCAGGACTACCACTTCGCGCTGCTGCCGGCGATGGTGCGCGAACAGCTGCCGCAGGCCACCATCCTGACCTTCTGGCACATCCCCTGGCCCAACCCCGAGAGCTTCGGCATCTGCCCCTGGCGGCGCGAGATCCTGCAGGGCATGCTGGGCAGCACCATCCTGGGCTTTCACACGCGCTTTCACTGCAAGAACTTCATCGAGACGGTGGACCGCTACCTCGAGGTGCGCATCGAGCACGAGCACTCGACCATCGCCCACCAGGACAAGGAGACGCTGGTCGAGAGCTACCCGATCTCGATTGCCTGGCCCGACGCAGAGGCCGCGCACTGGCCGCCGGTGGCCGAGTGCCGCCGCCGCGTGCTGCAGCGGCTTGACTTGCCCGCCGACGTGACGCTGGCCGTCGGCGTGGATCGCTTCGACTACACCAAGGGCATCCTCGAGCGGCTCAACGCCGTCGAGCGCCTGCTCGAGAAGCACCCGCAGATGCGCGGGCGCTTCGCCTTCGTGCAGGTGGCCGCCCCCACGCGCAGCGCGCTCGACGAGTACCGCAACTTCCAGCAGCGCGTGGAACAGACCGCCGCGCGCATCAACGCCCGCTTCAGCGGCAGCGCCTGCGCGCCGGTGCACCTGCTGGCCCAGCACCACGAGCCCGATGCGGTCAACGAATTGCTGCGTGCGGCCGACATCTGCGTCGTCACGAGCCTGCACGACGGCATGAACCTCGTCAGCAAGGAGTTCGTCGCGGCGCGCGACGACCTGCAGGGCGTGCTGGTGCTCAGCCGCTTTGCAGGGGCGGCACGCGAGCTGCCCGAGGCCTTGATCGTCAACCCCTACCATGTCGAGGAGGCCGCCGACGCCTTGCACCGGGCCGCGACCATGCCCGCCGCCGAGCAGCGCGAGCGCATGGCCAGCCTGCGCAGCACGGTGCGCGAGTTCAACGTCTACCGCTGGGCCGGACGCATGCTGGCCGACGCCGGGCGGGCCCGGCTGCGCACACGCATCGAGGCCCGCGTGCGCCGCTTCCAGGAAGACGGGCAGGTGGGCGATGCGTGAGGGTCCTGGCGAAGCGGGCCGTCGGCCGCACATCTTCAGCCCCGAGGGCGAGGCGGCACTGGCGCGGCTGCTGCAGCAGCGTGTGCTCCTGGCGTTCGACTTCGACGGCACGCTGGCGCCGATCGTCACACAGCCGGCGCAGGCGCGCCTGTCGCTGGCCGTCGCGGCGCGGCTGGCCGCACTCGCTGCGCGCGTGCCGGTGGCCGTCGTCAGCGGACGCGCGCTCGCCGACCTGCGCGAACGCCTGGGCTTTGCGCCGACCTATCTTTTCGGCAACCATGGTGCCGAAGACGCGGATGCACCGGACGCTGCAGCCCGGCTGCGCCACGCGCTGGACCCGCTGCGTGCGCATCTGCAGACGCAGGAGACGGAGCTGGCGGCCGCCAACGTGACCATCGAGGACAAGGGCTTGTCGCTGGCGCTGCACTACCGCCTCGCGCCCTCGCAGGAGGCGGCGCTGGCAGCCATCCGCACCGCGCTGGCTGCGCGCCCACCCGGTTTCACCGTCTTTGCCGGCAAGCGCGTCGTCAACGTGGCCCCACAGGGCAGCCCCGACAAGGGCCACGCGCTGCAGACGCTGGTCACCCGCAGCGGCGCCGAGGCGGCCCTCTTTGCCGGCGACGACGTCAACGACGAGCCCGCATTCCTGCGCGCGCCGCCCCACTGGCTGACGCTGCGCGTGGGCCGCGACACCGACTCGGCCGCCCGCTTCTACCTCGACAGCCCGGTCGAGATGGCCATGCTGCTGGAGCGCATCCGCCAACGCCTGGATCACCCGCCGGGCGCGGCGCGCCCATGAGCCGCCCGCCCGCGGATCTGCTCCCCGCTCCTGCCACGGCGGCACCCCGCGGTGCGGCCGATCACGGGGCCGACGCCGCGCGCGTGCTGCGGCAGTTCCGGCTCGTCTTCAACGCCGTCAAGACGCATTTCCAGCAGGTCGAGAAGCAGGCCGGCATCGGCGGCGCGCAGGTGTGGGCGCTGGCCGTGTTGCGCGACGCGCCGGGCATCGGCATCACCGATCTGGCGCGCCGCATGGACATCCACCAGAGCACGGCGAGCAATCTCGTGCGCTCACTCGTGCAAGCCGACCTCATCCGCACCGAGCGGCGCGGCGAGGACCGGCGCACGGTGCAGCTGTACCTGCAGCCGGCGGCGCGGCGCGTGCTGCGCCGTACACCGGGGCCTTTCGCCGGTGTCTTGCCAGAGGCGCTGGCGCAGCTGCAGCCGCCGGTGCTCGCCCGGCTCGAGGCGGATCTCGACGCGCTGCTGCAGGTGCTGCAGGCCGACCTGCGCGGAGCGCGCCTCCCGCTGGCACAGATCTCGAAGGCGCTCATCATGAACAGGAACGATTCGCATTCCTGATATGCTTCTGGCTTTCGCATCCTGATCGCGCCGTCAGACGCAACCCCAAGCCATGCAGAGCCTGCTTCCCCGCCGCCGATTCCTGCACCAACTCGCCGCCGGCGCCGGCGTGAGCGCCTGGCCGCTGCTGGCGCAAGCGCAGGCTCAGGCCGCACCGCTGCGCGTGGCCGGGGGCTGGCGGATGAACGAGCGCGAGTACCAGATCGGCGCGCTGCGCATCGACTGGGCCGCCGGCGAGGTGCACACCGAATTTGCCGTCACGATGCCGACGCTGCCGCACGCCATCGTGCCCGAGGCCGGCGGCGGCTTCCTGGCCGTGGCCACGCGCCCGGGCACCTGGATCGTCCGCGCCGACGCCCAGGGCCGCATCGCGCAGCAGCTGACATCGGCCGACGAAGGCGAGCGGCGCACTTTCGACGGCCACGTCATCGCCAGCCACGACGGCCAGTGGCTCTACACCGGCGAGACCGACCGCAAGAGCGGCGAGGGCTGGGTGAGCGTGCGCGACGCGCGCGACCTGCGCAAGGTGGCCGAACATCGCACGCACGGCATCGACCCGCACCAGATCCTGGTCGACGCGCGCGGCCGGCTCGTCATCGCCAACGGTGGCATCCCGCGCACGGCAACCGGGCTCAAGCGCGACCTGGACCGCATGAACCCGATCCTGGTGCTGCTGGACCCGGCCAGCGGGGCCAAGCTCGGCGAATGGACGCTGCCCGATGCGCGCCTGAGCCCGCACCACATCGCCTGGAGCCGCCCGCGAAGCGCCACCGAGACCCCGCTGCTGGGCATCGGCCTGCAGGCCGAGCACGACGCACCCAGCGACCGCCGCGATGCGCCGCTGCTGGCGGTCTGGGATGGCCAGGCCCTCACCATCCCCTCGCGCATGGTGGTCGACGGCTACGCCGGCGACGTCGCACCCGGGCCCAATGGCGGCTTTGTGCTGACCGCGCAGCGCGCCAACCGCATCGTGCTGTGGCAGCCGCACCAGCCCGCCGAGTTCACGACCATCGGCAAGGTGCAGAACCCCTGCGGCCTGTGGCCGCTTGCCGATGCGCCTGGCGTGGCCATCGGCGGGGGGCTGGGCCTGGCGCGCTGGCATCCCACCGAGCCCGCGAGCATGCTGCGCTGGCCCGCCGGCATGGCCGCCGGCAACCACTGGGCGCTGCTGGCCTGAAGGGGTCGAGCAAGCGTGGCGAGCGCGCAGGCGCTCAGCCGCCGCGCAAGACCGCCGCGTCGCGCTCGCGCTCACGCCGCTGCAGGAACACCTTCACGTCCTTGTCGTTGCGGCGGATGTGCACCGAGAGCCAGTCGCGCAGCAGTTGCGAGAGCTGTGCGGCCACCGTCACGTGCCCTTGGGCCTGCCGCTGGCGCAAGACGCGCAGTTCGTCGACGAAGCGCTGGTGGCCCTTGCGATGTCCTTCGGTCTCGGGGTAGCCCACGCTGTGCATGAAGTGTTCCTCGCGCCGGATGTGCTCGATCGTGTCGCGTTCCAGCGCCTCGAGCAGTTCGGCCACCACCTCCTGCCCCACCCCCTGGCTGGTTGCCGTGTGCAGCGCGTTGACCTGCTCCACGAGCAGCCGGTGGTCCTGGTCGATCGGCCCGCGGTCGATCTCCATGTCGTCGGCCCATTCGAAATACGCCATCCGGCTCTCCTACGTTGTCGATCCCCGCGTGCGCACGGCGCACTCAGGCGGCAGCCGGTGCCGCATGTCCCGAGCCCGTGAGCGTGAACACGCCGATCGCCGACACCAGTGAACGCGCCTGGTTCTCCACCGCCTGCGCCGCGGCCGCCGCCTCCTCGACCAGCGCGGCGTTGGATTGCGTGACCTGATCGATCTGGTTCATCGCCTCGTTGATCTGGTCGATGCCGCTGGTCTGCTCGCGGCTGGCCTGCGTGATCTCGGACATCAGGTCGGCGACGCGGCGCACGCTGACGACGATCTCGTCCATTGTCGAGCCCGCGCGCTCCACGTGCCGGCTGCCCTCGCTGACGTTGCCCACCGAGGTCTCGATCAACCCCTTGATCTCACGCGCGGCATCGGCCGAGCGTTGCGCGAGCTGGCGCACTTCGGTGGCCACGACGGCAAAGCCCCGCCCCTGCTCGCCCGCGCGCGCGGCCTCGACCGCGGCGTTGAGAGCCAGGATGTTGGTCTGGAAGGCGATCGAGTCGATGACGCCGATGATGTCGGCGATGCGCTTGGAGGAGCTGTTGATCGCCTCCATCGTCTTCACCATGTCGCCCACCACGGCACCGCCGCGCAACGCCACCTGCGAGGCACTCTCGGCCAGTTCATTGGCGCGCTGGCCGTGCTCGTAGTTCTGGCGCACGGTCTCGGAGAGCTCGTGCATCGAGGCCACCGTCTGCTCCAGCGCACTGGCCTGCTGCTCGGTGCGCGCGGAGAGGTCGGTGTTGCCGGTGGAGATCTGCTGCGTCGCCGTGGCAATCGAGTCCGTGCCCTGGCGCACCTGGCCGACGATGCCCACCAGGCTGCTGTTCATCTCGCGCAGCGCCTGCAGCAGTTGCGCCGCCTCGTCGCGGCCGTGCACCTCGATCTGCTGGCTGAGGTCGCCGCCGGCCACCTTGCGCGCCACCTCCACCGCGCGTTGCAGCGGGCGCGTGATCGAGCGCGTGATACCCCAGGCCAGCAGGGCACTGGCAACCAGGGCCAGCGTGCCCAGGCCGATCATCCAGATGCGCGCCGACGCGATCTCGGCCCGCGCCTCGGCACCACCGGCATCGGCCAGCTGCTGCTGGATCTCCACCAGCCGCGCCACGGGCTGGCTCACTGCGTCCAGCGCCGGCAGGGTCTCGCTGTCCAGCAGGGCGATGGCCTCGTCCTTCTTGCCGCTCGTGGCCAGCGCGGCCACGCGCTCGAAGGACTGCACGAAGGCCTTGCGCGCGTCACTGATCTGAGCGTAGACGGCACGTGCCTCCTTGTTGTGGATCTTGCGATCCAGCACGGCCAGGGCCTCGTCGACAAGCTTGCGGTTGGACGCGATCTGCCCTTGCGCCTTGCCACGCTGCGCGTCGTTGTCGGCCAGGATCAGCTCCATCGTGCGCTGCGCGTTGGCGCGCGTGAGCACGTCCACCCGATTGGCCGATGCGGCCTTGACCCAGTCCTCTTCGACCAGGCGCTGCGTGTCCTCCTCGACAGCGGCCATGCGCAGCAGGCCGACGGCGACGATGGCCACCATCAGCACGATCACGAAACCGAACGCCGCCGTCAGGCGTGCGCCGATCTTCAGGTTCGAAAATCCGAGCTTGTTCATGTTGTTGCCCCTGTTGCGCCGGACAAACCGCGCCCGGCAAACCCCCTTTTCGGCGCGGTGGCCGGCGTCCTGATCGGCAGCGTCGCCCTGGGCGTGCATTCCGCCCGCTTTCCGGCGGTCGGGGCGGGTCGCAGCGCTGTTCTTGGCCGCTGCTCAGCGCCGCTTTGCGCGCGGGTGTGCCGCGTCGTAGGCGCGCGCAAGATGCTGGAAGTCCAGCCGCGTGTAGACCTGCGTGGTCTGGATGCTGGCGTGGCCCAGCAGCTCCTGCACCGCACGCAGGTCGCCGCTGGACTGCAGCAGGTGCGAGGCAAAGCTGTGGCGCAGCATGTGCGGGTGCACACGGCTTGGCAGCCCCGCGCGCTGCGCCAGCGTGCGCAGCCGCTGGCGCAAGGGGCCGGCCGTGAGCCGCGTGCCGCGCCGGCTGACGAAGAGCGCCGCCTCGTCCGCCGCGGCAAGGCCGGGCCGCAGGTCGAGCCAGTGACGCAGCGCCTGCAGCGCCGGGCTGCCCACAGGCACGCTGCGGCGCCGGGCACCCTTGCCCAGCACATGGGCGCTGGCGTCATCCAGGTCGATCCAGCCCCGCGCCTGCACCGACGCCCGCAGGTCCAGCCCGAGCAACTCGGCCACGCGCAGGCCGCAGCCGTAGAGCAGCTCGACGATCGCGTGGTCGCGGGCCTGCAGGGCGGGCGCCTCATCCTGCGCGCCCGCGCACTCGGCCAGCGCCAGCGCCTGTTCGACCGCCAGCGCCTTGGGCAGCGGCTTGGCCGCGCGCGGCGGACGCACCGCTGCGGCGGGGTTGTGTCGCACGAGGCCATCGCGGCCCCACCAGCGATAGAGGCCGCGCCAGGCCGAGAGCGTGATGGCGATGCTGCGCGCAGACAGGCCCGCGCGCCGCAGCGCCGCCACCCAGCCGCGCACATGCGCCACCTGCGCCTGCGGCAGCGCCACGCCTTCAGCGGCCGCCAGGCGCTGCAGCCGCACGAGCCCGTCGCGGTACATCGCCCGCGTGCGCGCGGCCAGCCGGCGCTCGACTTCGAGGTGGGTCAGGAAGCCGTCCAGCTCGGGCGCCAGCACCTCGTCGACCAGCGCCAGCGGCGCCTTGGCCACCGTGCCGGCCGTGGCCATGCTAGGCCCTGGCCGGCAGCAGCCGCGCCAGTGCCGCGCTGGCCAGCTCACCCACGCGCACGAGGAATTCGGTGCCCATGTCGGCCTGGTAGCGCGTGGGGTCCGGCGAGCCCAGCACCAGCAGCCCGAAGGCCGGCGCTTCGACGCCCTGGCGCAGCGGGATCAGCGCCAGCGAGGCCACCGCGGCCGGCTCGTCCAGCCACGAGACGGCCTCGAAACCGGAATTCGCACCGCAGTAGGGTTGCGCCAGGCTGCTGGCCAGGCTGCGGGCATCGTCGCTGACCGGCTGCGCGAACGGGGCATCGGCATGCACCGCGTCGGCGTCCCAGATGCGCAGCGCGGCCTGCGGGATCAGGAACTCGTGGCGCAGTTCATCAACCACCCCCTGCGGCAGATCGGCATCCGCGGGCGTCAGCAGCAGCACCAGCGTCCAGCGGTGCAGGCGGTCGACCAGGCTCAAGTTCTCCTGGCCATGACGCAGCATCTCGATGATCTTGCGCTCCAGGCCCTTGATGCGCTCGCGCAGCATCTCCATCTGCCGCTCCTGCAGCGAGACGGCACGCTGGCCGTGCGGGCTCGTGATCTGCACGCTCGCGAGCAGCTCGGCATGGCGTTCGAAGAAGCCCGGCGTGTTGGCCAGGTAGTTGGCGATGTCGTTCTCGGTGATGCCTTGCACGCCAGTGGTCGCGTTCACAATTCGATCTCCCCTTCGAAGACGGTTTGCGCTGCGCCGGTCATGCGCACATGGTCGGTGTCGCCGCCGGCCCACTCGATGGTGAGCCGGCCGCCGCGTGTGTGCACGTCCACGCACGCGTCCAGCAGGCCCATGCGGATACCGGCCACCACCGCGGCGCAGGCACCCGTGCCGCAGGCCAGCGTCTCGCCGGCATCGCGCTCGAAGACGCGCAGCGCGATCTCGCTGCGCCCGATGACGTGCATGAAGCCGACGTTGACCTTGCGCGCAAAGCGCGGGTGGCGCTCCAGCGCGGGGCCAAGTTCGGCCACCGGCGCAGTCGTCAGGTCCTCGACGCGCAGTACGGCGTGCGGGTTTCCCATCGACAGCGCCGCCACCTCGACCGTGCGGCCCTGCACCTGCAGCGGCCACAGCGGCAGCG
>JADZCL010000006.1 GCA_020851615.1 Rubrivivax sp. | reverse complement strand
TTCGTGCCGCGTCCACGGCCATTGCGCGACGCTGAAGCGTGTCCAATCCCCCGTGATAGTCGCCAAGCGCACGCTCGGCGTCACCGAGAGCCGTCAGCACCGCTTGCTCGTACGCGAGCGCAGCCTGCTGCTGGGCTGCCTCGCGTGCCCGGATCTCGGCGCGCACGCGGCCACCGTCGAACAGACGCCAGGAGATCAGCGGCAGGATCGAAAGGCGCGAACTGGATGCATCGAACCAGTCGCCCGTGCTGAGCGCTTGGAAGCCGCCCCCCACACCGATGGAGAGCTTTGGGAACAACTCGGCCGTGGCCACGCCGATGTCGGCCGAACTCGCTGCCAGCCGCCGCTCCGCAGCCAACACGTCGGGACGCCGGCGCAGCACGTCGGCGCGCTCGCCCACCGGCAGGGCCCGCAGCGTCCACGACGTCAATGGTTCGTCGAGCAAGGCCAGTTCCCGCTCCGGCGGGGCGCCCAGAAGAACGCCCAGGCCAAGCACTGCTGCACGCTGGCGTGCCTGGATATCCGGCAGCACCGCGTTGACAGCGGCCCACTGTGTGTATGCCGCTTCCACATCGGCCGCCGATGCGTCGCCTAGGGCATGCCGCAGGCGCACCAGCTCCAGGGTCTGCTGCAGCGTCGACAAGGTGGCCTGTTGCGCATGCAGCTCGTATCCGGCCCCCACCGCGGTGAACCAGGTGCGCGCGACCTCGGCCGCCACCCGCATGCGCACACCCTGTGCTTCGACTTCGGTGGCCTGCAGTCGGGCGCTTGCGCCTTCCAGGGCGCGCCGCTTGGCGCCGAACAGATCAACCTCCCAAGCCGCGTCGAAGCCCGCGTCATAGATGGTCTGCGTGGCGTCAAGGCCAGGGATGGAGCCAATGGGCAAGGGGCCGTTTTCGCTTTGACGACGCCGGTTGACGCTTGCACCGGCACGGACAGAGTGCAATGCCTCGCCCGCGACACGATCGCGCAAGGCGCGTGCCTCATCGACGCGCGCCGCGGCCTGGCGCAAATCCAGGTTCTGTGCCAGCGCCGTCGCCATCAGGCGATCAAGAACCGGGGCGTCCAATGTGGCCCACCATTGGGTCAGATCCGCCGATTCGCGCTCACTCGCCAGCGACAAGGTCCAGCCGCTGCCGATGTCGACCGGTGGCGGCTCGCGGTAGTCGGGGCCGACAGCTGCGCAGGCCGTCAGCAGCGCGCAGGGCAGCGCCAACGCGAGCGGACGCACGCTCCCGGGCGCCAGGCCGGTGGCGGCTGCGTGAACGAGGGGGGGACGAATCTTGGGTTTCATTGCAGGCGTCCTCGGACGAATACAGTGGCCATCGTCAGCGTGGCGACCGCGATGACCACCAGCGGCCACAGGCTGGCGAAAATGTCGCCGGGCGGCATGGCCTTGAGAAAGCTGCCTTCAACGATGCTGAGGAAGTGGGTCAGCGGAATGGCCTGGGCCAACCATTGCAGAACCACCGGCATGTTCTCCACCGGGGTGGCAAAGCCAGACATCAGCACCGCTGGCACACCCACAGCGAATGCCCCCAGGATGGCCTGCTGCTGCGTCATGCTGACGGCGGAAATCATCAGGCCGATGCCGACCACCGACAGGATGAAAAGCACCAGGCTCGCCAGCAGCAGGCTGAACGAGCCGGTGAAGGGGATGCTGAACAGGAAAATGCCCGAGCTGATCATGAACAGCCCGAGCAGGGTGCCGATCGCCAGTGCCGGCAGCGACTTGGAGATGATGATTTCCGGCGTCGAGGTGGGTGACACCAGCAACTGGTCGAACGTGCCCAGCTCGCGTTCGCGCGCAATCGACAGCGAAGTGATGAGCAGGGCGCTGAACAGGGCCAGGATGCCGGTCAGCCCCGGTACGATGAACCAGCGGTGGACCAGATTCGGGTTGAACCAATGGCGGACAACTACCGGATTCGGCGCCTGCGCGTCGGGCACGACCTCGGCACCGACGTCGGCAGCAATGGTGGATAGATAGGCCACGGTGATCTGGCCCGAATTGCTGCGTCGGCCATCGACGAGTACCTGGGCGCGGCCGCTGTCGCCGGCGGCGATCGTGCGCGAGAAATCCACGGGAATGGCAAGCGCCGCGATCACTTCGCCCCGGTCGATCAGATCATGCAGTTGCCGCGGGCTGTCCACGTGCCGCACGCGGGTGATGAAGCCGGCGCTGTCCAGACGCTGCACCAGTTCGTGCGACCAACGCCCCGCGTCCTGGTTGTATACGGCGATATCGACATTGCGCACTTCCAGTGTCGCGGCAAAGGCAAAGATCAGCAGTTGCAGGACGGGCGGCACGAACACCACCATGCGGCTGCGCGGGTCGCGCAGGACGCTGAGCACCTCCTTGATGAACTGCGCCCGCAGGCGGACAAGACTGAAGACAGAGCCGGGCATGGGCGCTACTCCAGGTTCTTGCGCGTGGCGCGCTTGGCCAGCATGAAGAACAGTGCCCCGATCGCCGCCATGGCCGCCAGGTTGGGCAGGAATACCGCCCAGATGTCCCCGGCCAGGAACACCGTCTTCAGCGAGTCGACGAAGAACCGGGCCGGAACCACCCAGGTGATTGCGCGGATCAGCGCCGGCATGGCGTCGATCTCGTACAGGAATCCCGAAAGCATGAAGGCCGGCAGGAAGCCGGAGAACAGCGCGCTCTGCGCCGCCAGGAACTGATTGCGCGCCAGTGAGGAGATGAGCAGGCCCTGGCCCAGTGCCGGCACCATGAACACCGCCGACAGCAGCAACAGAGCCGCGAGCGAGCCGCGCAAGGGCACACCGAACACGAACACGGCGAGCGCCGCCGCCCCCAGCGTGGACAACATGCCGAGCACGAAATACGGCAGGAGCTTGCCGATCAGGATTTCCGCCACCGAAGCAGGCGTGGACAGCACCGCCTCCATGGTGCCGCGCTCCCATTCGCGCGCTACCACCAGTGCGGTCAGCATGGTGCCGATGATGGTCATGACGATGGCGATGGCGCCGGGAATCAGCGCCCGGCGGCTCTCCAGTTCGGGGTTGAACCAGTAGCGCGGCTCCAATACCACGGCCTGCGCGGGCGCCGCAACGTCAAGCCCGGCACGCCAGGTCTGCACCACGCCCTTGGCGTAGTTCTCGACGTAGTTGGCGGTGTTGGGATAGGAGCCGTCGGTGATGATCTGCACCAGCGGCTCGCTGCCCCGCAAGGCCAGACGCTGCTCGAAGTCCTGCGGAATCACCACATAGCCGCGCAACGCGCCCGACACCAGCTTGGCCGCTACTTCGCGCCGGTCGTGGGCAAAGTGCGCATCCAGAAAGCGGGTTCCAGAAAAGGCGGCCGCCAGCTCTTGCGCGGCGGCACCGGGCGATTCCAGCACCACGCCGATGCGCACGTTCCTGGCATCCAGCGACACGGCATAGGCGAACAGCAACAGCAACACTACTGGCAGCACGAACGCGATCAGCAGCGTCGAAGGGTCGCGCAGCGCCTGCAGGCTTTCCTTGTAAACCAGGGCCATGAGACGCTGTAAATTGAAGCGGCGCAGCTGGACCTGCATGGTTTCACCCGCATCCCTGGCTCGTGGCGCGGCGTTCATGGGGCCGTCTCCATTTCACGGTCGGCCGACTCCACCAGATGGATGAAGGCATCTTCCATGGTTGGATCAGGCCGCTCGGGGCCGACCGCGGAACGCTTGAGCGCATCGGGCGTGTCCAATGCGATCAGTCGTGCACGCGAGAGCAGGGCCACCCGGTCGCAGTACTCGGCCTCATCCATGAAGTGGGTGGTGACCATGATGGTCACGCCCTTGCGCGCCAGACCGTTGATGTGGGTCCAGAATTCACGCCGCGTGATCGGGTCCACCCCCGAAGTCGGCTCGTCCAGGAACAGCACCGGCGGCCGGTGCATGAGCGAGCAGGCCAGAGCCAGGCGCTGCTTGTGACCCAGCGGCAGCGAATCGGGTGTAGCCGAGAGCCAGTCGCCCAGATCGAAGGTTTCGATCATCTCGCCGATGCGTTCATGTCGTGCGCTGCCGTCCAGCCCGTACACGCCGGCCGAGAACTCCAGGTTCTGGCGCACCGACAGCAGGCCGTAGAGCGAAAACTTCTGCGCCATGTAGCCAAGCCGGCACTTGGCCGCGCCGGTGGCATGGCGCAGATCGTGCCCCACCACGTGCGCCTCACCCGCGGTCGGTTTGAGAAGACCGCACAACATCTTGAAAGTGGTGGACTTGCCAGCGCCGTTGGGGCCAAGCAGGCCGAAGATTTCGCCCTTGCGCACCTCGAAGCTGACGCTGTCCGTCGCAGTGAAGTCACCGAAGCGCTTGGTGAGTTCGCGGCATGAGACGGCCACGTCGGAATCAAGCTCAACGGGTGGCAGGCGCTCGGCCAGGGCAGAGGTGCCGCCGGGGCCGCCGCCGAGCAAATCGATGAAGGCGTCCTCGAAGCGCGCCGGAACCAGAGTCAGATGCACCTGCGTCTGATCGGCCAATGACTGGACTTGATCCACGTTGGCGCCTTCGCGCAGGACCACGCGCACGCCGGCCCCCTGAATAACGCCATCGCTCACGCTGGGCAGATTCAGCGCTTCGGTGAGTACGGCGCGGCGCGCGGTGCCCACGTCTTCCAGGCGGAAGCTGCGACCTTCCAGCTGTGCGGTCAATTCCCGCGGCGGGCCGTCGAACAGGAGCTGCCCCTGGTTGAGCAACAACACGCTCTCGCAGCGTTCGGCCTCGTCGAGATAGGCGGTGGACCAGACCACTGCCATGCCCTCGTCGGTGAGCGCCTGCACCATGCGCCACAAATCCTGGCGGCTGACCGGATCGACGCCGACACCGGGTTCGTCCAGCAGCAGCACCTTGGGTCTGGCCATCAGCGCACAGGCCAGGCCGAGCTTCTGCTTCATGCCGCCAGAGAGCTTTCCGGCCGGACGTTGGGTGAAGGGACCGAGCCGCGTGAAGTCCAGCAACTCGGCAAAAAGATCGGCATTGCGATCCGCGTCCATGCCGCGCAACTGCGCGTACAGGCGCATGTTTTCCATCACCGACAGGTCTTCGTACAGGCCGAAGCGTTGCGGCATGTAGCCGCTGGCGACGTGGATGGCGTCGTTGTCCTTGACCACGTCGAAACCGGCCAAGGTGACGCGGCCGGCGTTCGGCACCAGCAGGCCGGTCAGAATCCGCATCAACGTCGTCTTGCCGGCACCGTCGGGGCCGACCAGGCCCGTCAGCCGCCCGTAGTGGATGCGCGCGCTCAGGTTCCGCAAGGCCCGCACCTGGCCGAAGTGCTTGTCCAGACCTTCGATGACGGCTGCGGCGTCTTGCTCACCCGCAGGCACGATGGCGGGGCTCGAGTGCATCTCAGCGTCCACCCGCCGGGTTGCCGGTTATCGAGCCGACTTCGATCGTTACCGGCATACCCTGGCGCAGTGCACCGTCGCTGTCGGCTTCGTCGATGACGATGCGCAGGCGGTACACCAGATCCGTTCGCAGATCGGTGGTTTCGACAGTCTTCGGCGTGAACTCGGCGCGTGGCGAGATGAAGCCAATCTGGCCGCGATAGACCTTGTCGGATGTGTCGCTCCTGACACGTACCGTGGTACCCGGGGCGACGCGCCCCAGGTCTGGTTCACTCACGTAGGCGCGCACGTACACGGGCTTGTCCAGACTCAGGCTGTAGACCGTGCTTTGGCTCGCGACCATGCTGCCTGGTTCGCGTACCCGCGCGATGACGGTCCCGTCACTGGGTGCCGTCAATTCGGTGTCTGCAAGGGATGTGGTGGCTTGCGCCACGGCAGCCTGTGTCGCCGCAAGGCGAGCCTCTGCCGCGGCGATGTCTTCCTTGCGGAAGCCCTCGGACGCTTGCGACAGCGCTGCCTTGGCGGCTTCAACGCCGGCGGCGGCCTGATCCATTGCCGCGCGGGCGGCATCGACCGTGCGCTGGCTGGTGGCGCCCGATGCCAGCAGGCCGCTTTGGCGCTGAAAGTTGCGCTCGGCCTCGGTGGCCAGCGCCTGCGCCTGCCTGAGCGCCTCGCGTGCCTGGGTGATTTCCTGCGGCCGCAGGCCGCGGCGCAGCTTGGTCAGCTCCGCCTGCGCCACATGCACCTGGGCCTGCGTTGCCGCAAGAGCGTCCCGATACGGCCGCGCGTCCAGCGCCGCCAGGCGGGTGCCGGCACTGACGGCGTCGCCTTCGTCGAACGTCATTTCAGCCACGCGCCCGGGCTGGCGAAAGGCCAGCTGCACCTCGCGGATGTCGACGTTGCCGTAGAGGCGCAGGGGGTCTTGCTGATCATGCTCGCGCGATAGCCAGTACGCGAGTGCGGCACCAAGAGAAAGCGCGACGACGGCGATCGCGACCCAGCGGGTTCTTTCGCCTGGGAGATTGGGAGTTGTCATCGATGAGTTTCCGCTGGAGACAGGTTCAGCGCTCGCGTGTGGCGGGCAAATGCGTCTGTGACCGGCGCCAGGCGATGGCCGCAATGCCAGCCCACACCAGCGTGCGAAGCGTCATGGCGATTGCCGTGCGCTGCTCCCAGGCGCCACCAAGAACCACATGCACGCCGAAAGCCAGGAACACGAACGCAGTCGCCACCGTGATGGCGATCGCCAGCCACGTGGCCCAGCGCCGGTGCAACCACAAACCGATGCCAGCGACGATGTATGCGAACCCGGCCAGAAAGTTGAACCAGAGAACGAAAGGCACATAGCTTCCGGCCTCGTCGCGCGCCGCACCTTCAAAGAACAGGACTGCGCCCCCCTCCCTGAGAGTCAGCAGGCCAAAGCCGATGGCCAGCAGAGAAATCACGCGCACCCAGATGTCGCGCCCGCTGTGTGCTGTCATGTTCGTTGCTCCCGGTTCTTCAGGAAGGTTTGCGAATCGCTGCGGCATTTGCGGGCCGGACCGGTGATTCACGTGCGGCTTTCGATGCCACGCCGATAGATGGCATACACGGCCGGCGCCTCACGGCGGATCCGACTGGCCTTGCCGGTCAGCAGGGACTGCATGACCAGCCCCTGGATCGTGCCGATGAACAACACGGCGGCGGCATCCACGTCCAGTTCGGCGCTCAGATCGCCCTGTGCCTTGCCTGCTTCCATGAGGCGGCGCAGGCGTTGCTCGTACTGGCGGACCAGGGTTTGCACCATGCGCTTGGCCAGCGTTTCGTCAGAGCGTTGCAACTCTCCGAACAACATGCGTGGCACGCCCGGGTGCCTGGACACGAAGTCGATGTGCGTCATGAACATCGCCTCCAGGGCTGCGGCAGGAGATGCCGCGCTTTCGGCCGCCTTGTCCACGCTGGCCAGTAGGCGTTCGCTGACCCATGACATGGTGGCTTGCAGGATCGCGTCCTTGGTGGGGAAGTGACGAAACAGCGCGCCCTGCGTCAGGCCCATTCGATCGGCGATCGCCGTGGTCGTGATCTCGGCCGGGTTCTGCTCGGCAGCCAAGTCGACCACGGCTTGCACCGTGGCCGCTCGCCGCTCTTCGGCGGGCAGGTACTGGGGGCGTTCGCTCATCCTTTTTTCTCCACAAAGCAAGTCATCTATTACTATCCTAGCACAACGAATTCCCGTTGTGGACGTTGTGGAAGAAGAGCAATCCGACGATTCGAGACAGAGCGAGCTTGATCGTGATCGCAAGCGACGAGCGGCTTGGTTCTGCACGACTGCGGGCGTTGCTGCGTCAACGTGTGGGCGTCAAGAGCGGCTTGACGGCATCCGGTCAGGAGACGATGCCGTGGGAGGACGGTTGTCGGGGGTGTGGGTTGCGTTCTCCCTTCGCAGATCACATTGGAAGTCGAAAGCGGCATCCGGCGGCGGGATCACCTCGTAGACCTCGGCAATCACGGTGCGGCCGTCGGTGACCCGATCCATGGAGTCGTCGCGACTCAGGGTTGTGTGGTGACCGAGGCGCCGGCCGGCCCTGGCTCTCCCGCGAGTCTCAGTTCCCCCTGCCGACTCCAACCCCGCGCGCTGCAATCAACCGTCACCAATTGCGCCACTGCGTGCTGCGCCGCGTCACTAGAATCCTTGCGCTTGAGCTCATCGCCAAAGGCGCCAATGGCAAGCGATCCGGATCAGGAGTACGTCTACAGCTCGGCGGTCGAGGTCTCGGTGAACGGGACCTATGCGGTCGGTGCGACGCAGACCTGGGACGCCTTCATGCGCCAGAGCTACGACCAGGCGAACCAGGCGATCTCGCGTCAGGCGCAGGTGCTGCTGCAGCGTGGCAACGTCAGTGCGGGGGAGGCCCGCGCGCTGGTGGAGGGGCAGCGCAACGCGCTGGTGCTGCAGATGCGCCAGCGGCTCAGCCCCTGGGGCCGCATGTATTCGGAACTGCTCAAGCCATCAGGCAACCTGCCCACGCTGGAGCGGCTGGTGGCGCAAAAGGGCAGCATCGAAGCGGTGTTGACCAGCGTCGGGAAGAGCCGTCGTGCCGTCAACCGCTTTGCAGCGACCGTGCGCGTGGCCGGCCCGGCGGCCATCGTCATCCAGATCACGCTCTCGGGCGTCATCATCGCCCAGGCCGCACCGCAGGATCGCTCTCGCGTGGCGGCCGGGCAGGCGGGCTCGATTGCGCTGGGTGCCGCAGGGGGTGCCGCGGGCGCGTGGGCCGGTTGTGCCACCGGAGCCATGCTCCTTTCGCCGACTCTCGTCCTGCCCATCATCGGCGAACTGGGCACGGGTGGCGGGTGCCTGATCGGCGGGATCATCGGCGCCTTCGGCGTCGGTGCAGCAGGCGCCATGGCGGGCGAGCATGCAGGCACGGCGGCCTACGATTTCGTCACCCAGCTCGAGTGGACTCGACGCTGATGGGGTGGGTGGACCGTATCAATCGCCGCGTGCTGGATGCCGTCGCCCGGAAAAGGTCACGACAGGCGGACGCGGTGCCACCTGCTGCCCCGCTGTCACCCGCCTCGGTTGCGCGCCTGGTCCGGCTGGATCTGGTTGCAAACGATGAATACGTCGGCGAGACGCTGATGCTGTGGGGCCTTCTCGATGACGGCTCCCCGACCGAGATCACCGAGGCGTCCGCGGACTGGGCGGCCGTTGGGCAGGCGCTGCAGGGCAGCGGGCGGCTTGTGGTCCCACTGGATGCGGCCGTGCTGCGCCTGCTTGCCGACCCCGAGCGCACCCCCGTGTGCCTGTTGGGTCAGGCCCCACCCGCGGCCTGACGCGCGGCACAGGGGCTGAAGCCCGCGGATCTGCGGCTGGCGCTACCCCAGCACCGGCGCCAGCCGGCGACGTGCCTGCTCCAGCGCCAGGCCCTCGCGCCGTGCGAAGTCCCGCAACTGGTCTTCACCGATGCGCCCGACGTTGAAGTAGCGCGCATCCGGGTGGGCCAGGTAGAAGCCGCTGACGCTCGCCGCGGGCATCATGGCCATGCTCTCGGTCAGGTGGATGCCGATCTCGTCGGCCTGCAGCACGTCGAAGAGTGCGCGCTTGATGCCGTGGTCCGGACACGCCGGATAGCCCGGCGCGGGGCGGATGCCGCGGTAGGCCTCGGCGATCAGCTCCTCGTTGGCAAGCGCCTCGCCCGCGGCGTAGCCCCAGAACTCGGTGCGCACGCGCTGGTGCAGGCGCTCGGCGAAGGCCTCGGCCAGGCGGTCGGCCAGCGTCTTGAGCGTGATGACGCTGTAGTCGTCGTGCTCGGCCAGGAACTGCTCGATGCGCCGCTCGGCACCCAGGCCGGCCGTGACCGCGAACAAGCCGAGGTAGTCGGGCCGCACGCCACGCGGGGCGATCCAGTCGGCCAGGCAGCGGTTGGGGCGCGGCACGCCGTCGATCACCGGCCGCTCGGTCTGCAGGCGCAGCGGGTTCCAGCGCAGGGC
>JADZCL010000005.1 GCA_020851615.1 Rubrivivax sp. | reverse complement strand
GCCGACCTCGCCAACCGCAACGCGCTGCGCTATGCCGCCATGATCGGTGCCGGGGCGGTGGTGCTGCGCCGCCTGTACATCACGCTCTGGGGTGCCGACCCGCTCTCGCGCACGCGCATCCTGATCTTCGGTGCCGGGCCCGCGGCGCTGACCGTGGGGGCCACGCTGCGCGCCTCGGACCCGAATGCCTTCATCGTCGGCTACCTCGCCGGCCCCAACGAGAAGCAGGTGGCCGTCGAGCGCGACCAACTGCTTGCCGGCGGCGGGCAGACGCTGACCGAGACGGCGCGGCGCCTGCAGGTCGACGAGATCGTCGTGGCGCTGACCGAGCGTCGCTCGGGCAGCATGCCGCTGCGCGAGCTGCTGGACTGCAAGCTCAGCGGCATCAAGGTCTACGACATCGCCACCCACTTCGAGAAGACGCTGGGCCAGATCCGCATCGACTACGTCAACGCCGGCTGGCTGATCTTCGGCAGCGGCTTCAACCAGGGCTTGGCGCGCACCCTGGTCAAGCGGCTGTTCGACCTGCTGTGTGCCTTGCTGCTGATCGTGCTGGCGCTGCCGGTGATGCTCGTCACCGCCGTGCTGATCAAGCTCGAGAGTCCGGGCTCCGTGTTCTACCGCCAGGAGCGCACGGGGCAGAACGGCCGCGGCTTCCAGGTGGCCAAGTTCCGCAGCATGCGCAACGACGCCGAGAAGGATGGCAAGCCCGTCTGGGCCGCGGCCAACGACGCCCGCGTGACGCGCGTGGGCGCCGTCATCCGCAAGCTGCGCATCGACGAGCTGCCGCAGCTCTTCAACGTGCTCAAGGGCGAGATGAGCCTCGTCGGGCCGCGCCCGGAGCGACCCTTCTTCGTCGACCAGCTGACCGCGCAGATCCCGTATTTCGCCGCCCGCCACAGTGTCAAGCCCGGCGTGACCGGCTGGGCGCAGGTGCGCTACCCCTACGGCGCCACGGTCGAGGACGCGCAGGAGAAGCTGCAGTACGACCTCTACTACGTCAAGAACCACTCGCTGTTCCTCGACCTCATCATCCTGTTCGAGACCGTGTTCGTGGTCCTGACCGGCAAGGGCGCGCGCTGACACCGGGCGCCGCGCCGGCTTCGCGCCGGCATTGACGTCCTGCCGCAGGGTGCGCCGTTTTGCGACACTAGCCCCGCATGGACGACCCCGGCCTTGGACTGGCACTGATTGGCTATGGCGCCGCGGCGCTGGGCTACGCGGGCCTGGGCGCCTACCTCGTCTGGCGTGGCCGGCAGGCCGTGGGCGGCGCGCAGTTGCCCTGGGCGGTGTTGCTGGCCGTCGCAGCCAGCGTGTGCTGGGCGTCCATTGGCGCCTGGGACCAGCTCTCCGACTACACCGTCGCCAGCTATGCGCTGGCGGCTGCCGACGCGCTGCGCTACGTGGCCTGGCTGGCCGCACTGGTGCTGCTGCTTGCGCCGGGTGAAGGCACGCCCAGCGGGCTGGGCGGGGTCTCGGCGCGGCTGCGGCTGCTGGTCGGCGCGGCGGCACTGGCCGCGGCTGTCGTGCTCTGGAACCGCGTGCGGCTTGGCCAGTACGAGCCCGACGCCTCGCGGCCCTACGTGATGCTGCTCCTGGGCCTGGCGGTTCTCGGCCTGCTGCTCGTCGAGCAGGTCTTGCGCAACCAGGGCGACGAGGGGCGTTGGGCGGTGCGTCCGATCGTCGTCGGGCTGGCGGCGCTGTTCGCCTTCGACGTCTACTTCTTCGCTGAAGGCGCGCTGTTGGGCCGGCTGGATGAAGACGTGCTGGCCATCCGCCCCCTGGCGCATCTGGTCGTGGTGCCGCTGCTGGCTGTTGCCGCGCGCCGCCGCGCCGACTGGGTGCGCGGGGTGGAGGTCTCTCGGCGCGCGGTCTTCTATTCGACCTCGCTGCTGCTGGCGGGGGCCTACCTGCTGTTCCTCTCCGCGGTCGGCTACTACGTGCGCTACTTCGGCGGCGACTGGGGGCGCGCACTGCAGCTGGCGCTGCTGTTCGTGGGCCTGGTCGCGATGGCGCTGCTGGTGCTGTCGGCCTCGCTGCGCGCGCGCGTGCGGGTCTTCATCGCCAAGCACTTCTACAGCTACCGCTTCGACTATCGCGAGGAATGGCTGGCCTGCACGGCGATGCTGTCCTCGGACAATGCGCCACACGAGGTCGGCGTGCTCGTCGTGCGGGCGCTGGCCAACATCGTCGAGTGCCCTGCCGGCAGCCTGTGGACGCGGCGCGAGGACGAGGCGCAGGCGGCACAGTACCGCCAGGCCGCGAGCTGGAACGCAGCACCCAGCGAGCACAAGCTGCCCGCCGCAGCGGCGCTCGTGTCCTTTCTCCACGAGAAGAGCTGGATCGTCGACCTGCACGAGTATCGCCACCGGCCGGGCGCCTACGCGGGCCTCGAATTGCCGCCGTGGCTGGCAGATGACGAGCGTGCCTGGGCCGTCATCCCGCTGCATGCGGGCAGCGAGTTGCTCGGCTTCGTCGTGCTCGAGCCGCCGCGCACGCCGGTCGAGCTGAACTGGGAAACGCGCGACCTGCTCAAGACGGCCGGGCGCCAGGCCGCGGGCTACCTGGCGCAGATGCGTGCCACCGAGGCGCTGCTCGAGGCGCGCAAGTTCGACGCCTTCAACCGCATGTCGGCCTTCGTCGTGCACGACCTGAAGAACATCGTCACCCAGCTCTCGTTGATGCTCAAGAACGCGCGCCGCCTGCGCGACAACCCCGAGTTCCAGGAAGACATGCTGCTAACCGTGGAGAGCTCGCTCGAGAAGATGCGCCGCATGATGCTGCAACTGCGCGAAGGCGTGGCCCCGCCCGGCGGCACGCGCGGCGTGGCGCTTGGCCCCATCGTGCACAGGCTGCAGACGCTGGCCCGCCAGCGCGGGCGCGAGCTCGAGACCGAAGTCGCGGCCGAGCTCTCCACCCGCGGCCACGAGGAGCGCCTGGAGCGCGTGCTCGGCCACCTCGTGCAGAACGCACTGGACGCCACCCCTGTACCGGGTCGAGTATGGGTGCATGTGGCGCGCCAGGACGGGCAGTTGCGCGTCGAGATCGGAGACACGGGACAGGGCATGAGCGAGGAGTTCGTCCGGACACGGCTGTTCAAGCCCTTCTCCAGCACCAAGGGCAGCAGCGGCATGGGCATCGGCAGCTATGAAAGCGCGCAGTACATCCGCGAACTCGGCGGCCAGATCGAGGTCGACAGCCAGGTGGGGCGCGGCACCGTGTTGACCGTGCTGCTGCCGCTGCTCGAGATCGGGCAAGCGGCCGAACTGCCGGTCTCCGCGTCATGAGTGACGCCGACCTGCCCCCGCTGCTGATCGTCGAGGACGACCTCGCCCTGCAGAAGCAGATCAAGTGGTCGCTGGACAAGTTCGAGTCCGTGACCGCCAGCGACCGCGAATCGGCGCTCGCCGCCTACCGCCGCCATCGCCCGGCGGTGGT
>JADZCL010000004.1 GCA_020851615.1 Rubrivivax sp. | reverse complement strand
CGCGGCCAGCGCGAGCTGATCATCGGTGACCGCCAGACCGGCAAGACGGCGGTGGCCATCGACACCATCATCAACCAGAAGGGTCAGAACATGACCTGCGTGTACGTCGCGATCGGGCAGAAGGCCAGCTCGATCAAGAACGTCGTGCGCTCGCTGGAACAGGCTGGGGCGATGGACTACACCATCGTCGTGGCCGCGTCGGCCTCCGAATCGGCGGCCATGCAGTACGTCTCGGCCTATTCGGGCTGCACCATGGGCGAGTACTTCCGCGATCGCGGCCAGGACGCGCTCATCATCTACGATGACCTCTCCAAGCAGGCCGTCGCCTACCGTCAGGTTTCGCTGCTGCTGCGCCGCCCGCCGGGCCGCGAGGCATTCCCCGGCGACGTGTTCTACCTGCACAGCCGCCTGCTCGAGCGCGCCGCGCGCGTGAATGCCGACTACGTCGAGGCCTTCACCAAGGGCGAGGTCAAGGGCCAGACGGGTTCGCTGACCGCGCTGCCCATCATCGAGACGCAGGCCGGCGACGTCTCGGCCTTCGTGCCGACCAACGTGATCTCGATCACCGACGGCCAGATCTTCCTCGAGACCTCGCTCTTCAACAGCGGCATCCGTCCCGCGATCAATGCCGGCATCTCGGTCTCGCGCGTGGGCTCGGCTGCGCAGACCAAGCTCGTGAAGAACCTCTCCGGCGGCATCCGGACCGACCTGGCCCAGTACCGCGAACTGGCCGCGTTCGCGCAGTTCGCCTCCGACCTGGACGAGGCGACGAAGAAGCAGCTGGACCGCGGCGCCCGCGTCACCGAATTGCTCAAGCAGGCGCAGTACAGCCCGCTGCCCATCAGCCTGATGGCGGCGTCGGTGTTCGCCGTCAACAAGGGCTTCCTGGACGATGTCGACGTGAAGAAGGTGCTCGGCTTCGAGCACGGCCTGCACCAGCACCTGAAGTCCAGCCACGCCGCGCTGCTGGCCAAGCTCGAGAGCGAGAAGGCGATGGACAAGGCCGCCGAGGACGAGCTGGCCAGCGCCATCGCCGCCTTCAAGAAGAGCTTCGCCTGAAGCCCGCGAACTGACCGTCAGGAGCAGCTGCCATGGCAGTCGGAAAAGAGATCCGCGGCAAGATCAAGAGCTTCGAGAACACGAAGAAGATCACCAAGGCCATGGAAATGGTCTCCGCGTCCAAGATGCGCAAGGCGCAGGAGCGCATGCGCGCCGCGCGACCCTATGCGGACAAGATCCGCAACATCACCGCCCACCTTGCGCAGGCCAACCCCGAGTACCGCTCGCCCTACATGCGCACGGGCGGCAACGCGCGCGTCACGGGCTTCATCGTCGTCACGACCGACAAGGGGCTGTGCGGCGGGCTGAACACCAACATCCTGCGCGTCGTCACCAACAGGATGAAGGAAGTCCAGGCCGCTGGTGGGCAGGTGCAGGCGGTGGCCATCGGCAACAAGGGCCTGACCTTTCTCAACCGCTTCGGCGTGCCCGTGACCAGCCATGCCGTCCAGCTGGGTGACGCGCCGCAGCTCGAGAAGCTCATCGGGCCGGTGAAGGTCATGCTCGACGCCTTCGTCGCCGGCAAGCTCGATGCCGTCTACCTCTGCTACACCGACTTCATCAACACGATGAAGCAGGAGCCCAAGATCGAGCCGCTGCTGCCGCTGGGTGCCGAGCATCTACAGCAGACCGAGGCGGAGAAGCAGCAGTACGGCTGGGACTACATCTACGAGCCCGATGCGCCCAGCGTGATCGACGAACTGCTCACGCGCTACATCGAGGCGCTGGTGTACCAGTCGGTCGCCGAGAACATGGCCAGCGAGCAGAGCGCGCGCATGGTCGCGATGAAGGCCGCCACCGACAACGCCGGCAACCTCATCAACGAGTTCAAGCTCATCTACAACAAGACCCGTCAGGCCGCGATCACCAAGGAGCTCTCCGAGATTGTCGGTGGGGCTGCCGCCATCTCTGGCTGACGCGTCAGTGAACACTGTTTGAAGGACAAAACCATGACCAACACCCAGACCCAGGGCAAGATCGTGCAGTGCGTCGGCGCGGTCGTCGACGTCGAGTTCCCGCGCGACCGCATGCCGCGCGTGTACGACGCGCTGAAGATGGACGGCTCCGCGCTCACGCTCGAAGTCCAGCAGCAGCTGGGTGACGGCATCGTGCGCACCATCGCCCTGGGCACCTCCGAGGGCCTGCGCCGCGGCATGATGGTCAGCAACACGGGTGCCCCGATCACGGTGCCGGTGGGCAAGGCAACGCTGGGCCGCATCATGGACGTGCTGGGCAACCCCATCGACGAGCGTGGCCCCGTCAGCCACGAGCAGACGGCCGCCATCCACCGCAAGGCGCCGGCCTATGACGAACTGAGCCCGAGCCAGGAACTGCTCGAGACCGGCATCAAGGTGATCGACCTGATCTGCCCCTTCGCCAAGGGCGGCAAGGTGGGCCTGTTCGGCGGCGCCGGCGTCGGCAAGACCGTGAACATGATGGAGCTCATCAACAACATCGCCAAGGCGCACTCGGGCCTGTCGGTGTTTGCCGGTGTCGGCGAGCGCACGCGCGAGGGCAACGACTTCTATCACGAGATGAGCGACTCCAAGGTCGTCGTGCAGGAGGACCTCTCGCAGTCCAAGGTCTCGATGGTCTACGGCCAGATGAACGAGCCGCCGGGCAACCGCCTGCGCGTGGCGCTGACCGGCCTCACGATCGCCGAGTCCTTCCGCGACGAAGGGCGCGACGTGCTCTTCTTTGTCGACAACATCTACCGCTACACGCTGGCCGGCACCGAGGTCTCGGCGCTCCTGGGGCGCATGCCGTCGGCGGTGGGCTACCAGCCGACGCTCGCCGAGGAGATGGGCCGCCTGCAGGAACGCATCACGTCCACCAAGGTCGGCTCGATCACGTCGATCCAGGCCGTCTACGTGCCGGCAGACGACCTGACCGACCCGTCGCCGGCGACGACCTTCGCCCACCTGGACGCCACCGTCGTGCTCTCGCGCGACATCGCCGCCCTGGGCATCTACCCTGCCGTCGACCCGCTGGACTCGACCAGCCGCCAGATCGACCCCAACGTCGTCGGCGAGGAGCACTACAGCACCACGCGTGCCGTGCAGGCGACACTGCAGCGCTACAAGGAGCTGCGCGACATCATCGCCATCCTGGGCATGGACGAGCTCAGCCCCGAGGACAAGATGGCCGTGGCGCGGGCGCGCAAGATCCAGCGCTTCCTCTCGCAGCCCTTCCACGTGGCCGAGGTCTTCACCGGCACCCCGGGCAAGTACGTGCCGCTGAAGGAAACCATCCGCGGCTTCAAGATGATCGTGGCCGGCGAGTGCGACCACCTGCCCGAGCAGGCGTTCTACATGGTCGGCACGATCGACGAGGCCATCGAGAAGGCCAAGAAGATCCAGTAAGGAGCGGGCATCATGGCCACCATCCATGTCGACGTCGTCAGCGCCGAAGAGAGCATCTTCAGTGGCGAGGCGAAATTCGTTGCGCTGCCGGGCGAGAACGGCGAGCTGGGCATCCTGCCGCGGCACACGCCGCTGATCACGCGCATCAAGCCCGGCGCGGTGCGCATCGAGCGCGCCGATAACGGCCAGGAGGAGTTCGTCTTCGTCGCCGGCGGCATTCTCGAGGTGCAGCCGGGCACGGTGACGGTGTTGGCCGACACGGCGATCCGCGGCCATGACCTCGATGAAGCCAAGGCCAACGAGGCCAAGAAGCTCGCCGAGGAGGCGATCCGCAATGCCAAGAACGAAATCGACCTCGCGCGCGCACAAAGCGAGTTCGCGATGATGGCCGCGCAGATCGCAGCCATCGCCAAGCTGCGCAAGAAGTAGGCTGCCCCGCGCCGCTGGCGTGCGCAGCACAGGAACGGCGCCTCGAGGGCGCCGTTCGTCATTGCTGGTCTGCGCGCTTGGCGCTTGTCAGCGCCGCACGTCGACGACCGTGCGCCCGCGCACCTGGCCTTCGAGGAACCGGGCCGCGTAGGGGACGACCTCGGACAGGCCGATCTCGGTCGTCATCGACTCCAGGAGCGCCAGGTCCAGGTGATGCGCCAGCAAGGCCCAGGCCTCACTGCGTTGCCGGTTGTCGATGAAGACGCTGTTGATCCCGTACAGCGTGACGCCGCGCAGGATGAAGGGCATCACCGTGGCCGGGAAGTCGCCGCCTTGCGCCAGTCCGCAGGCGGCGACCGCGCCATGAAAGCGCGTCGCGGCGCAGGCGTTGGCCAGCGTGTGGCTGCCGACGGTGTCGAGCACGCCCGCCCAGGTTTCCTTCTGCAGCGGCTTGCCTGGCGCCATGAGCGGCGTGCGGTCGATCACGCGCGTGGCGCCCAGCCGCTTCAGGTAGTCCGCCTCGGTCATGCGCCCGGTCGATGCCACCACGGTGTAGCCCAGGGCAGCCAGCAGCGCCACCCCGACCGAGCCCACGCCGCCGGCGGCGCCGGTGACCAGGACTTCGCCGTCGCCGGGTGCCAGGCCGTGGCGCTGCAGGGCGCGCACGCACAGTGCAGCCGTGAAGCCGGCGGTGGCCACGGCCATGGCGCTGCGCGTCGTGAAGGGTGCGGGAAGTGCCAGCAGCCAGCCCGGCTCGACGCGCTGGCGCTGCGTCAGCCCACCCCAGTGGTCCTCGCCCATGCCCCAGCCAGTGATCACGACCTTGTCGCCAGGCTTCCACTGCGCATCACGGCTGCTCGTCACGGTGCCCGCGAGGTCGATGCCGGGCACCATCGGCCATTTGCGCACGACTGCGCCCCGGCCGGTGATCGCCAGCGCGTCCTTGTAGTTGAGTGTCGAGTACTCGACATCGACCGTGACGCCGCGATCGGGCAGCTCGGCATCCTCCATTGCGCGCAGTTCGGCGTGCGTCTTGCGATCCTCGGTCTGGGTCAGCAGCAGGGCCTTGAACATCGTCGATCTCCGGTTGCCAAACGGCGGGTGTGGCGTCGATCGTAAGCCGATCACCGACGTGCCTGCCGCAGCGGGACCGCCGCCGGGTGCACGGGCCCGGTCAGGTCCGATGCGGGAGGTCGGGCAGCTCGTTGCGGCCCGTGCCTGGGGGCCGGGGCGCGAAATGTGCGGCCAGCAATGCATCGACGGTGTCGACCGCTTCGGCCAGCCCAGCTTCGAAGCGCCCGCTCTGCAGCGCCGGACGCAAGCCTGCCAGCACGGCGTCCCAGTCCTGCGGCGTGACCACGCGCGCGACGGCCCGGTCGCAGACGATCTCGATGGCGCGATCGGCCAGCAGCAGGTAGATCAGCACGCCGTTGTTGGCTTCGGTGTCCCACACGCGCAGCTTGGCGAACATCATCCGCGCACGTTCACGCGCTGCCGCGCCGCGCCAGACGTAGGACGGCGGCAGCCCGCCTTCGACGCAGATGCGGATCTCCCCGCCGTGGCGGGACTCGCTGCGTGCGACCCGCTCACCCAGGCGGGCGAGCGCTGCATCGTCGAGCACGCGGCGCGCGTCCGAGATGTCGAACCACAGGTGCTTCAACACGCGCAGCAGGCGCTTCACCATGCCATCCTTCACCAGTCGCCGGAAGCGCCGCCGCCGCCGAAATCGCCCCCGCCGCCCGAGGAGAAGCCCCCGCCACCCGAGAAGGAGCCCCCGCCGCCGCCCGAGTACCCCCCGTTCCCGATCCAAGACCCGCCGCCGCGGCCCAAGCCCCCCTTGCTGCCGTACAGGAACAGCAGGATCAGCAAGGCGAACACGCCGGCGCCAAGGGCGTACAGGAGGTTCGTCGTCAGCCACCACGCCACCCAGCCTGCGCCGCCCGACGTGCCGAGGACGCCCAGGGGCCGACCAAGAATCCGTGTGAGCACGAAGCCGAAGAAGGGCACGGCGATGAAGAACAGGAACAGCGGCTCATCCGGGCCGAATTCGCGCTCCTGGGATTGCCTGCCCGAGGGCGTGGGCAAGCCCTCACCGCCGATGCGGGCCGTGAGCGCATCGATGGCGGCGCCCAGGCCGCCGGCATAGTCGTCGTTGCGAAAGCGGGGTCGTATCTGCTG
>JADZCL010000003.1 GCA_020851615.1 Rubrivivax sp. | reverse complement strand
TGTAAGCAGCTGTGCACCGGGCACGAGTCGTGCTTATCGACGTTTACAGCCCTGGGCGGATCGGCGATGATCGCCCGCTGATGAACGCCGTGCAACGAACGTAGATGGCCGCGGACGCGACGATCGAATCCTCACCGAACGCCCTCTCGGGTGTGGCCCGTGTCCTGGTGAACGCGGGCAAGCTGAGCGGCCGGTCCGCGGAAGACCTGCTCAAGTCAGCGCGCGAGCGCCGGACGAGTTTTTCGTCGGCCGTGGTGGCCTCCGGGGCGATCTCGGCTGCGGAACTGGCGCACACGCTGTCGCACGCGCTGGCGCTGCCGCTGCTGGACCTGGCCGCGGTCGACCTGCAGAAGATCCCGAAGAACGTCCTCGACTCGCGCACGGCCACGCAGTACCAGTTGCTCGTGCTGGGCAAGCGGGGCAGCCGGCTGTTCGTGGGCACCGCCGACCCGACCGCCCAGGAGGCGGCCGAGCGCGTGAAGTTCGCGACCCAGCTCAGCCCCGAGTGGGTCATCGTCGAGCAGGACAAGCTGGCCAAGATCATCGAGGCGCAGGGCGCCAGCGCCGCCGACCAGCTCGAGGCGATCGCCAGCGCCGACTTCGACTTCGACGTCACTGACGACCAGGCGACGCCGCAGGAGTCGCAGGACGTGGCCAGCGAGGTCGAGGACGCGCCGGTCGTGCGCTTCCTGCAGAAGATGCTGGTCGATGCCATCAACATGCGCGCCTCGGACCTGCACTTCGAGCCCTACGAGTACACCTACCGCGTGCGCTTTCGCATCGACGGCGAGCTGCGCGAGATCACGCAGCCGCCCATCGCGATCAAGGAGAAGCTGGCCTCGCGCATCAAGGTCATCTCGCGCATGGACATCGCCGAGAAGCGTGTGCCGCAGGACGGACGCATGAAGCTCAAGTTCGGCAGCAAGGCGATCGACTTCCGCGTCAGCACGCTGCCCACGCTCTTCGGCGAGAAGGTGGTGATCCGGATCCTGGACCCATCCAGCGCCAAGCTGGGCATCGAGGCCCTGGGCTACGAGAAGATCGAGAAGGAGCGGCTGCTGCAGGCCATCCAGCGGCCCTACGGGATGATCCTCGTCACCGGCCCCACGGGCAGCGGCAAGACGGTCTCGCTCTACACCTGCCTGAACATCCTCAACCAGCCGGGCGTGAACATCTCCACGGTCGAGGATCCGGCCGAAATCAACCTGCCGGGCATCAACCAGGTCAACGTCAACGACAAGGCGGGTCTGACCTTCTCCGCGGCGCTGAAGTCCTTCCTGCGCCAGGACCCGGACATCATCATGGTCGGCGAGATCCGTGACCTGGAGACGGCCGACATCGCGATCAAGGCCGCCCAGACCGGCCACATGGTGATGTCGACGCTGCACACCAACGATGCGCCGACGACGCTCACGCGGCTGCTGAACATGGGCGTGCCGCCGTTCAACATCGCCGCCAGCGTGCTCTTGATCACGGCGCAGCGGCTGGCCCGGCGCCTGTGCGAGAACTGCAAGGCCCCGGCCGAGTACCCGCGCGAGGCGCTGCTCAAGGCGGGCTTCGTCGAGACCGATATCGACGGCAGCTGGAAGCCATACCGTGCGGTGGGCTGTTCGGCGTGCACCAACGGCTACAAGGGACGCGTCGGCCTCTACCAGGTCATGCCCATGAGCGAAGCCATCCAGCGCATCATCCTCGCCGAGGGCACGGCCCTGGATATCGCCTCGCAGGCGCAGAAGGACGGCGTGCGTGACCTGCGGCAGTCCGGCCTGGTCAAGGTCCGCGCCGGCGTCACCACGCTCGAGGAAGTGATCACCGTCACCAACGAATAGGAGCAGGCGCAGGTCGCGGCAGCGCCGCGAGAACCCGCGCAGGAGGCCCCATGGCAACAGCATCGGCAGCGGCGAAGAACCCCAAGGACTTCGTCTTCGAGTGGGAAGGCAAGGACCGCAACGGCAAGGTCGTGCGCGGCGAACTGCGCGCCGGCGGCGAGGCCATGGTGAGCGCCAGCCTGCGCCGCCAGGGCATCCTGATCACCAAGGTCAAGAAGCGCCGCACCGCGGGCGGGCGCAGCATCAAGCAGAAGGACATCGCCATCTTCACGCGCCAGCTGGCCACGATGATGAAGGCCGGCGTGCCGCTGCTGCAGGCCTTCGACATCGTCGGGCGCGGCAGCACCAATCCGCGCATGACCAAGCTGCTCAACGACATCCGCTCCGACGTCGAGACCGGCACCAGCCTCTCGGCGGCGTTCCGCAAGCACCCGCTGCACTTCGACAGCCTGTACTGCAACCTGGTCGAGGCCGGCGAGGCCGGGGGCATCCTCGAGGCGCTGCTGGACCGGTTGGCGATCTACCAGGAAAAGACACTGGCCATCAAGGCCAAGATCAAGTCGGCGCTGATGTACCCGATCGCGGTGCTGGTGGTGGCCTTCGTGGTGGTGACGGTGATCATGATCTTCGTGATCCCGGCCTTCAAGGAGGTCTTCACCTCCTTTGGCGGCGAACTGCCCGCGCCCACGCAGTTCGTGATCGCGATGTCGGAGTTCTTCGTCGCTTACTGGTGGGCGATCTTCGGCTTCCTCTTCGGCGGGCTCTACTTCTTCTTCCAGTCGTGGAAGCGCTCCGAGAAGATGCAGGTGGCGATGGACCGGCTCCTGCTGAAGGTGCCGGTGTTCGGCGACCTCATCAACAAGTCGGTGATCGCGCGCTGGACACGCACCCTCTCGACCATGTTCGCCGCCGGCGTGCCGCTGGTGGAGGCGCTGGATTCGGTGGGCGGGGCCTCAGGCAACGCGGTCTACCAGATCGCCACCGAGAAGATCCAGAAGGACGTGGCCACCGGCACCGCACTCACCACGGCGATGACCTCGACCGGCGTGTTCCCGGTGATGGTGCTGCAGATGGCGTCCATCGGGGAGGAATCGGGCTCGCTCGATCACATGCTGGCCAAGGCGGCCGAGTTCTACGAGGAAGAGGTCGACGAGATGGTCAAGGGCCTGTCCAGCCTGATGGAGCCCTTCATCATCGTCATCCTGGGCGTGGTGATCGGCGGCATCGTGGTCTCGATGTACCTGCCGATCTTCAAGCTCGGCGCGGTGGTCTGAGCGCGCGCGCAAGAGCACCGCGTGATCGATCCGGGCCTGCTCGCGCTGCTGCTCTCGCCCTGGGCCCTGGCGCTGCTGGGGCTGCTGGTGGGCAGCTTCCTGAATGTCGTCGTGCACCGCCTGCCGATCATGCTCGAGCGGCAGTGGTGGTCCGACGTGGTGGAGCAGTTGCGCGACCGCGGCTCCTTTCGCCGCACCTTTGCCGCCGAGGCACCCGCCGGGCTCGAGCAGGCGGCCGGCGCGCTGCGCCGCGCGCTCAACGCACTGGGCCGACTCTCGCTCTTGGTGCCGGGTTCACGCTGCCCGACCTGTGCACGCCAGATCCGCTGGGTCGAGAACATCCCGCTGCTGTCCTGGCTGTCCCTGCGCGGCCGCTGCGCGGGGTGTGCCGCACGCATCGCGCTGCGCTACCCGCTGGTCGAGGTGAGCACCGCGCTGCTCTTTGCTGCCGTCTCCTGGCGCCTGGGCGCGCAGCCCGCGACGCTGCTGTACTGCGCGTTCGTCGCCGCGCTGCTCGCGCTCACGCTGATCGACTGGGACACGACTGTGCTGCCCGACGCGATCACGCTGCCGCTGTTGTGGGGCGGACTGGTGGCCGCGGCTCTGGGCTGGTTGCCCACGGTGACGCCCGGCCAGGCGCTGTGGGGGGCGGTGGCGGGCTACCTGTCGCTGTGGGCCGTGTACTGGCTCTTCAAGCTGACCACCGGCAAGGAGGGCATGGGCTACGGCGACTTCAAGCTGCTGGCGGCGCTGGGCGCGTGGCTGGGCTGGCAGGCCATCCTGCCCATCGTGCTGCTGGCCTCGGTGATCGGCGCCATCGTCGGCCTGGCGATGAAGTTGCAGGGCAACCTGCGCGAGGGCCGTTTCGTGCCCTTCGGGCCCTTCCTGGCCGGCGGCGGGGTGGCCGTGCTGCTGATCGGGCTGCCGACGGTCCTCGAGTGGATGGGGTGGCACTGAACGGCAGCGCGGCCGGCCCGCGCGCCATCCGCCACATCGGCCTGACCGGTGGCATCGGCAGCGGCAAGAGCACGGTGGCTGCGCTGCTCCTCGAATGCGGCGCATGGCTGGTCGACACCGATGCCATCGCACGCGCACTGACGCAGCCCGGCGGCGCGGCGCTGGCGGCCATCGCCGCGGCCTTCGGCGCCTCGATGATCGGTGCGGACGGCGCACTGGACCGTGCGCGCATGCGCCAGCAGGTCTTCGCCGACGCGCACGCCAAGGCGCTCCTCGAATCCATCCTGCACCCGCTGATCGGCGCCCAGGCCGCACGCGAGGCCGACGCGGCGGGGCCTGGACAGGTCGTCGTCTTCGACGTGCCGCTGCTGGCCGAATCGGCGCACTGGCGGGCCCGTGTGGAGCGCGTGCTCGTCGTCGACTGCCACGAGGACACGCAATGCCGGCGCGTCATGCAGCGCTCTGGCTGGAGCGAGGCGGCCACGCGCGCCGTGATCGCGCAGCAGGCGCCGCGCGCGCAGCGCCGCGCCATCGCCGATGCCGTGCTCTACAACGAAGGCATCACGCCGGCACAGCTGGCGGTGGAGCTGCGCCTGCTGTGGGCGCTGTGGGTCGGTGAGGGCTGCGGCCGGGCGGCTGGTGCAGGGGCTGTGGAACAATCCCCGCCAGCCCCAAGAGCGCCCCCTTGATCTTCTACGAGTACCCGATCAACGAAGGCATCCGTACGATGCTGCGGCTCGAACACCTGTTCGACCGCCTCGCCCAGCTGATGCCGCGCGACACGCCGGTCGACCACCATTTCGCGCTGGCGACGATCTTCGAGATCATGGACGTCGCTTCGCGCGCCGACCTCAAGGCCGACCTGCTCAAGGAACTCGAGCGCCACCGCACGCAGCTCGTGGGCTATCGCGGCAATCCGGCGATCGCCGAGGACCTGCTGGACGGCGTCATCGGCCGCATCGACGCCGCGCACGGCGGCCTGAACCAGCTGACGGGCAAGGCCGGCCAGGCGCTGGCTGGCAACGAGTGGCTGATGAGTATCCGCAGCCGCATCAACATCCCCGGCGGCACCTGCGGGTTCGACCTGCCCTCCTACTACGCCTGGCAGCAGCATGCGCCGGCGCAGCGCCACGCCGATCTGGTGCGCTGGACCTCCACGCTGATGCCGCTGGCCACGGCGCTCTACACGCTGCTGAGCCTGCTGCGCGACAGCGGCTCGCCCCAGCGCATGATGGCCGTGGCCGGACAGTTCCAGCAGAGCCTGCCCCAGCACAAGACCTACCACCTGCTGCGCCTGCGCATGGACTGCAGCGACGGCCTGGTGCCCGAGATCAGCGGCCACCGGCTGCTCGTTGCGGTGCGCATGATGCGCGCCGACGCCGAAGGGCGGCTGCGCCCGGCAACGGACGACGTGCCCTTCGAGCTGACGCTGTGCAGCTGAGCGGCGGCCCGGCGCACTCCCGCTTCGACCATGCCGAGCAAACCCCGGGTCGTGCCCTGCCCGCAGTGCCGCCAGCCCAGCCGCTACGGTGCCGACAACCCCTGGCGCCCCTTCTGCAGCGAGCGCTGCCGCAGCCTGGACCTGGGCGCCTGGGCCAGTGAGGCCTACCGCGTGCCAGCGGTGGCCGCCCCCGACGCACCGACCGCCGACGACGACCCGGCCCTGCCGCGGCACTGAGCGGCACGGCGCAGGGAGCGCCGCACTCAGTGCCTGTGCAGCATCCCGGTGCGCCCGGGCTTGAGCAGTTCCTGCACGATGGCCGCCCCGCGTTCGAGCAGGGGCCCGCGCGGACGCTGCGCCGAAGTCGCCAACCACAGCGTGGCCACCAGCGGCGGCGTGATCGGGCGCAGCGCAAACGCCTCGGCCTGGTCGCTGCCGCGGATGGCGTTCTCGGTCAGCAGCGCGTGCAGGCCGCCCTGCTGCACGAGCTCGAGGATGGCCGGCACGCTCTCGATCTCGAGCGCCACGCGCGGGCGCAGCCCCTGCGCCGCGAGCGCCGCCTCCAGCCGCATGCGCATCGAATGCGGGCGGCTGGGCATCACCAGCGCCTGCTCGGCCAGCCGGCGCAGCGGCAGCGGGGCACCCACCCGCCTGGCCCCGGATGCACGCGCGCTGACCAGCATCAGGCGCTCCGCGCGCAGCGGCTGCAGGTCGATGGCTGGCGTCGGCGTGACGTTGTAGACCACCGCGGCATCGACACGGCCGATGCCCAGCCACTCGAGCGCGTAGGCCGAGAGACCTTCGACGACGCACAGGCTCGCGCGCGGCAGCTGCTGGCGAAAGGCCTGCACCAGCGGCACGGTCAGGCTGCGGCTGATGCTGGGTGGCAGCGCCAGCGTGAGGCGCCCGGTGGCTGCACCACGCTGCGCCTCGAGCTCGTCGCGGGCGCGCTGCACCTGCTGCAGGATGCCGCGCGCATGCGCCAGCAGCCGCTTGCCGCTCTCGGTGGGCGTCACACCGCGGCCATTGCGCTGCAGCAGCGCCTGGCGCAGCTCGACCTCGAGCGCGCGCACCTGCCGCGAGAGCGCGGGCTGCGCGATGCGCAGGAAGGCCGAGGCACGCGTGAAGCTGCCCATCTCGGCGACGTGGACGAAGTACTCAAGCTGCTTCAGGTCCATGCCGCAATGCTATAGCTGCTAGTGGCGTTATCGCATTGATAACGGGTCGCGCCTGCTCAACAATGCGCCGCGAAGGAGCGCGCTGCCATGATCATCGACATCCACGGCCACTACACCACCGCCCCCAAGGCGCTGGAGACCTGGCGCAACGCGCAGGTCGCGGGCATCAAAGACCCCGCGCTCAAGCCCCGGGCAAGCGCGCTGCAGATCAGCGACGACGAGATCCGCGAGAGCATCGAGACCAACCAGCTCGCCAGGATGCGCGAGCGCGGCAGCGACCTGACGATCTTCAGCCCGCGCGCGAGCTTCATGGCGCACCACATCGGCGACTTCGAGGTCAGCAGCACCTGGGCGGCGATCTGCAACGAGCTGTGCTTCCGGGTGTCGCGGCTCTTCCCCGATCACTTCATCCCCGCGGCCATGCTGCCGCAGAGCCCGGGCGTGGACCCGAGCAGCTGCATCCCCGAGCTCGTGAAGTGCGTGCAGCAGTACGGGTGCGTGGCGATCAACCTCAACCCCGACCCCTCCGGCGGCCACTGGCGCGAGCCCCCGCTGACCGACCGCCACTGGTATCCCATCTACGAGAAGATGGTCGAGTTCGACATCCCGGCGATGGTCCACGTCAGCACGAGCTGCAACGCCTGCTTCCACACCACCGGCGCGCACTACATCAACGCCGACACGACGGCGGTGATGCAGTTGATCCAGGGCGACCTGTTCCGGGACTTCCCGACGCTGCGCTTCATCGTGCCGCACGGCGGCGGCGCTGCGCCCTACCACTGGGGCCGCTACCGCGGCCTGGCGCAGGAGCTGAAGAAGCCGCTGCTGGTCGAGCACCTGCTTGGCAACGTCTTCTTCGACACCTGCGTCTATCACCAGCCCGGCATCGACCTGCTGACCCGTGTGATCCCGGTCGACAACATCCTCTTTGCCAGCGAGATGATCGGCGCCGTGCGCGGCATCGACCCCGAGACGGGCTTCCACTACGACGACACCCGGCGCTACATCGAGGCCAGCACGCAACTCACTGCGGCGCAGAAGCAGCAGATCTACGAAGGCAACGCGCGGCGCGTCTACCCGCGCCTGGATGCCGCACTGAAGAAGAAGGGGCAGTGACCATGTACGAACTCGGCGTTGTCTACCGCAACATCACGCGCACCGACGCGGTCACGGCCGACGCGCTGGCGCCGCTGGGCAGCGCCACCGTGCACGAGGCCATGGGCCGCGTGGGCCTCATGAAGCCCTGCATGCGCCCGATCTATGCCGGCGCGCAGGTGTCGGGAACGGCTGTGACGGTGCTGCTGCACCCGGGCGACAACTGGATGCTGCACGTGGCAGCCGAGCAGATCCGCCCCGGCGACATCGTCGTCGCGGCAATCACCGCCGAGTGCACGGATGGCTACTTCGGCGACCTGCTGGCCACCAGCTTCCAGGCGCGCGGTGCACGCGCCCTGGTCATCGACGCAGGCGTGCGCGACGTGAAGACGCTCACCCAGATGCGCTTTCCGGTCTGGAGCAAGGCCATCAGCAGCAAAGGCACCATCAAGGCCACGCTCGGTTCGGTCAATATCCCCATCGTCTGCGCCGGCGCCTACGTGACACCCGGCGACGTCATCGTCGCCGACGACGACGGCGTGGTCTGCGTGCCGCGGGCGCTGGCCGCGGGCGCGCTCGTGGCCGCCACGCAGCGCGAGGCCAACGAGGGGGACAAGCGCGCCCGCCTCGCCAGCGGCGTCCTCGGGCTGGACATGTACAAGATGCGCGAACCACTCGCCAAGGCGGGCCTGCGCTACATCGATTGACGGCGCGCCGGCCGCACAGGCCATTTGCCGCGCCGCCCGCAGCACCCGCGGCGCAGAGAGACCCCACCCATGAGCTTCACCAAGACCCCCGGCTGGCTGGACTGGACCGCCCACCCGAGCAAGCCGCGCTTCCAGCTGCCGCCGGGCAGCATCGACGCGCACTGCCACGTCTTCGGCCCGGGCGAGCGGTTCCCCTACGCGCCGGAGCGCAAGTACACGCCCTGCGACGCGGGCAAGGAGCAGCTGTTCGCGCTGCGCGACCACCTCGGCTTTGCGCGCAACGTCATCGTGCAGGCCACCTGCCATGGCGCCGACAACCGCGCGCTGGTCGACGCCTGCACCCACAGCGGCGGGCGCGCGCGCGGCGTGGCGACCGTGCGCCGCAGCGTGAGCGACGGCGAACTGCAGGCCCTTCACGAGGCCGGCGTGCGCGGCGTGCGCTTCAACTTCGTCAAGCGCCTGGTCGACTTCACGCCCAAGGACGAACTGCTGGAGATCGCCGCACGCATCGCGGCATTGGCCTGGCACGTCGTCATCTACTTCGAGGCCCAGGACCTGCCCGAGCTGTGGGATTTCTTCACCGCGTTGCCGACCACGGTCGTCGTCGACCACATGGGCCGGCCTGACGTGCGCAAGCCCGTCGACGGGCCCGAATTCGCGCTCTTCCTGAAGTTCATGCGCGAGCACGAGAACGTCTTCAGCAAGGTGAGCTGCCCGGAACGGCTGTCGGCGAGCGGCCCGCCTGCGCTGGCCGGTGAGCAGTCCGCCTACCGCGACGTCGTGCCCTTTGCACGCACACTCGTCGAGTCCTTCCCCGAGCGCGTGCTCTGGGGCACCGACTGGCCGCACCCCAACCTGAAGGACCACATGCCCGACGACGGCCTGCTGGTGGACTTCAT
>JADZCL010000002.1 GCA_020851615.1 Rubrivivax sp. | reverse complement strand
TCGACGTGAAGGGGCTGAAGGTGCTTGCCGCCCGGCTGGACGGGGCCGACGCGGCGACCTTGCGCACGACCATGGACCAGCTCAAGAACAAGCTCAAGCACGCGGCCATCGTGCTGGCCTCGGTCGATGGCGGCAAGGTGCAGCTGGCCGCGGGCGTCACTGCCGATGCCACAGCGCGCGTCAAGGCCGGCGAGCTCGTCAACTTCGTCGCCGGCCGCGTCGGCGGCAAGGGTGGCGGCAAGCCGGATCTGGCCATGGCCGGCGGCACCGACGCCAGTGCCCTGCCCGCTGCGCTGGCGGCCGTGGCGGCCTGGGTGGGTGAGCGCGCCTGAGGGAGCGCTCGCAGCGCGCCCGCAGATGCGGCCGGTTCAGCGGGCGCTCGCCTTCAGCACCGCAAGCACCGAGGTGCCGAAGGGGAAGAGCGCGTGCGGCACGACGTGGCGCTCGAGCGCGAACAGCGACTGCAGCGCTGCGTTGACGGCGGGTGCGGGCAGCGCCGCATCCGACTGCGGCGCCTGCGCACGCCCGCGACCGACGAGCCGCGCCAGTGCGATGAGCGGGAACAGCAGACTGTTGAAGTAGCCCAGGCGCTGCACGTCCAGGCCTGCCGCGTGCGCCACCTGGCGCAGCGCGGTCGCGCTGTAGCGGCGGCGGTGCTCGTGGGCCTCGTCGTGGGCCGACCACATCCAGGCGTAGGCCGGCACCGTCACCAGCACGCGCCCGCCCGGGCGCAGCTGCTGGCCGATGCGGCGCAGCGCCGCCACGTCGTCGTCGATATGTTCGAGCACGTCGAGCAGGCAGACGAGGTCGAAGCGCGCGTCAGCAAACGGCCAGGCGTCGGGCAGCGCGCCCGCGTGCACGGGGCAGATGCCGAGTGCAGCCGCGGCCTGGCGTGCGCCGTCGTCGATCTCCATGGCCTGCAAGCAGCCCCGCGACGCCAGCATGGCCAGATTGCCGCCGCTGCCGCAGCCGGCGTCAAGCAACTGCGCCTGCGGCGGCAGCGCCAGAGCGTCGATGACGCGCGCCAGCACACGCCGGCGGGCGACGAACCACCAGTGCCGCTGCTGCACCGCGGCCATCTCGGCGTGCACCTCAGGGCGCATCGTCGTCGTGCGGGCGTATGAGGTAGACCGGGCGCTGCTTGACCTCCTGCAGCACGCGGCCGAGGTACTCGCCCAGCACCCCCAGGCCCACGAGCTGGATGCCGCCGAGGAAGAGCACGACGGTGATGAGCGAGGCGTAGCCCGGCGTGTCGCGGCCGGCCAGGAGCACGCTGCCGACGATGAAGAGCCCGTAGACGAAGGCCAGCAGCGCGATGCACAGACCGAGGTAGGTCCAGATGCGCAGCGGTGCGGTGGAGAAGGCCGTGATGCCGTCGAGCGCCAGGTTCCACAAGCGCCAGCCGGAGAACTTGCTCTGCCCGTGCAGGCGCGGCTCGCGCGTGTAGGGCACGATGGCCTGGCGAAACCCGACCCACGCGAACAAGCCCTTCATGAAGCGCTGGCGCTCGGGCAACTGCTTCAAGGCGTCGACCACGCGCCGGTCCATGAGGCGGAAGTCGCCCACGTTCACCGGCAACGGCGCTTGCGCCAGGCGGTTGTGCAGGCGGTAGAAGAGGGCCGCGCTGTGGCGCTTGAGCACGCTGTCGCTGCCGCGATCGGCGCGCTGCGCGAGCACGACCTCGAAGCCCTGGCGCCACAGCCGCAGCATCTCGGGGATGAGTTCGGGTGGGTCCTGCAGGTCGGCGTCGATCGGGATCACGGCCTGCCCGTGGGCGTGGTCGATACCGCAGGTCAGCGCCGCCTCCTTGCCGAAGTTGCGTGTCAGGTCGATCGCGCGCACGCGCGCGTCGCGCGCCTGCCAGGCGCGCAGCCGCGCGCAGGTGTCGTCGCGGCTGCCGTCGTTGATGCAGACGATCTCGAAGCTCTCGCCGCTGGCCTGCAGCACCGGCAGCAGCCGCGCTTCGAACGCGGCCAGCGCGTCGGCCTCGTCACGCATCGGGCAGACGATCGACAAGGTGGGTGCAGGCGAACTCACGGCGGCGATTGTCCGCTGCCCTCGTCGGTCGCCGAAGGTGTGGGACAGCCCGGGGCGCGCGCCAGGGCCGGCAGATCATCGGCCTGGCCGCTCCAGCGAAGCGTGCTGCGGCGGTCATGCGTCATGGCCAGGCGCAGCCAGGGGGTGTAGGCGATGCTCCCGTCGGCATCGTCGTGGCGGATGCGAAAGCACGCCGGCAGCGCCTGCTCCATGCGCAAGGCGCCCTCGGGCATGGGCACGTCCAGCCGTTGACCGCCGCCGATGAGGCTGAAGCGGCCCCTGGCTGCGCCACCTGCGCTCGGTGCCTGCGCTTGCGTCTGCGTCGGCGCCCGCAGCTGCCAGCGCAGCACGCGTGCCGGTCCGTCGTAGCTCATGACGACGCTCATCGGCCGCGGGCGCAGATGCTGGCGCCAGGCGGCCAGGCGTGCCTGCACGGCAGCGCGCGCATCGGTCATGCGCCCCAGCGCAACGTCGTAGTGCAGCATCCGACCCTTGCGGTCGATCAGGCCGAGCAGCTCGGCGTCGTCCACGGCCACGCTGGGTGCCGTGTCGCTGCGGCCCAGGGCCGGTCGCAAGGCGAGGGCGCCGGTGACGAACCAGGCGGCGACGCTGGGAGCGACGATCACCACGTCGTCGGCGCCGCCCAGCGTCAGGGCCTCGAAGTGCGCGCCGAACTCGCGCTGCATGGCCGCCGTCTCGCGCAGCGACTGCCGCGCGAGCGGCCAGGCCGACAGCGCCAGCACGGTCGCCGTGGCCACCACGAGCGCAGGCCCTGCGCGCGGCCAGCGCCGCTGCAGGGGCAGCGCCGCACAACCCACAGCGATCGCCAGCGCGGCCCAGGGGGCGAAGAAGTAGCGCTCCGAGCCCCGCCCCAAGCCGGGGTAGACGGTCAGGGGCAGCAGCGGCAGCAGCAGCAGCGCGAGGATGGCGAGGACCGTTGCCACGCGGCAAAGCAGCGTCGCCCCTCGGGACTGCGCTGCTTGTTGCGCTGCCTGATGCGCTGACGTCGCGAACGGCTTGGCGCCCGCGACGAACAGCGCAAGCACCAGCACTGCGATGGCCGCCAGCGCCGGCTGCGGCCGGCCGAGCAGCAGGGCGGGCAAGGCTGCACCGGCCTGCCAAGCCGAGGTGAGCAGGTGTGCCGCACTCAGCTCGCCCGCGGGCGTATAGCCCCCGAGCAGGTCGCCCAGCATGTAGAGCCGCCACGGCACGTAGAGCAGCATGACGAGCAGCACCGGCGCCGTGGTGTGCAGGCGCTGTCGCGGCGAGCCGTGCGCCAGCAGCAAGGTCGTCAGCCCGAGCGGCAGGTAGATCTCCTTGGCGCTGGCCGCGAGCGCGAAGCTCAAACCGACGAGCCAGGCACGCCAGGCACGCGGCTGCTGCGCCTGCTGCTGCACCAGCCCCAGGCACAGCAGCAGCGCCAGCAGCCCTTCGACGTAGTGGCGCACCATGAGCAGGGCGCTGGCCTGGGCCACGGGCACACCGGCGAGGAAGAGCAGGGCCGCCGCCGCAGCCACGGCGTGACCGCTGCGCCGCCAGAGCAGGGCGTGGATGAGCGTGGCGCAGCCCGCCAGTGCCAGCCGATGGTGGAGATAGAAGCCCGCCGGCGCCAGGCCGAACAGGCCTAGGTCGACGCGGTAGGACAGGCTCAGCCAGGGCGTGAGGCTGAAGGGCACGAGTGCGCGCCAGGCGATGGGGTCGGCGAAGTAGCGCCAGGGCTCGAAGTGCAGGGCGTGGGCGAGGATCTGTGTGTCGTCGCAGCACCACTCACCGCGCCAGCCGCCGAAGCCGAAGACGACGACGAGGGCGTAGAGCAAGCCGAATGCCGCCAGCGTCAGCACGTCGGCTCGGCCCGAGCGCGCCGCAGGCAAGGCTCGGGCGGCAGCACTCATGCCGCCGCCGCCGGCAGGCCGAAGAGCCGGTCGAAGGCCCAGGTGAAGGCGAAGGTGTAGACGAGGAAGAAGAGCAGCAGCGAGAGGTCCAGCAGCAGCGCCGTCCACAGGCCGACGTCCAGCCACCAGGCCATGAAAGGCACGAGCCAGAAGGCGAGCCCACCCTCGAAGCCGATGGCATGCGCCAGGCGCCGCGCGGCACTGCGCCCGCGCACGCGCTGGCGGGCCTCCCAGCGCTCGAACAAGGCGTTGAACGCCAGGTTCCAGGCCACGGCGATGGCCGAGCTGCCCACCGCCAACCCGCCGGCAGTGACCAGATCTTGCCGCCCGGCCAGCATCGCCAGCGTGACGACGGCGATGGCCAGCGCCTCGTACAGGCCGACGTAGAACACCCGTCGCCACGGCCCCTGGAGGACGAACAGCAGCGGCACACGCGTGAGCATGGGGCGCGACTCTATCCGAGCCGGGGCAGGCACCGTGCAACAGGCCACCGGGGTCATTGCCGGCTGCTGCTTCCGATGTGCCACCGGCAGCGCCTATGCTCGTGCCGATGACTGCCCTCACACGTCGCCAGCTCGTCGCGCTCGTGCTGCTGACGCTGATGTGGGGCCTGAACTGGCCGGTGATGAAGCTCTCGCT
>JADZCL010000001.1 GCA_020851615.1 Rubrivivax sp. | reverse complement strand
TGCGGCGATCAGCGCTGCTGCGGTCACCGTCTTGCCGAAGGCGGTCGGCGCGCACAGGACGCCCGCATCGTGCGCCAGCATGGCGTCGACCGCCTGCTGCTGGTCGGGCCGGAGCGCACCGCGAAACGCCACCTGGAGCGCCGCCCCGGCCGATCTCTCGTCCTGCAGCTCGGGCCGGATGCCGTTCTCGCGCAGCAAGGTGAGCGCTGCTTCGAGGCATCCGCGTGGCAGGGCAATGTGCTGGGGAAAGTTCTCGGCGCAGCCGATGACCCGGGGCTCGTCCCACACCGGAAGGCGCATGGCCTGCGCCTTGTAGAACTCGGGGTTCTGGAACGCGGCCAGGCGGATCAGGCGGTTAGCCAACGGCTGCGGCAGAGCTGCCTTCTCGAAGTACACCAGGTTGGCCCGCGTGATCTTCAACGAGGCTGGCATGGGGCCGGGCAGGCGGCTGGATGTCTGCTCCTGCCGGCGCCACGGCGTGGCCTGGTCTTCGCTGTCGATGAAGGTCACGTCGAGCGGATGGCTGCCACCGGTGGCGCGCAGGATCGTGGGCTCGATGTCTGCGGGCGACATCCTGCGCAGACCGGCCAGGAAGGCCCACTGGTCGTCGTAGGGCTGCAAGTCACGGTCGACGAAGACGCTGCCTCCGCTTTCGCGGGGCGCCTTCTGCAGCGGCAGGGCGATGAGGTTGCCGAAGCCTCCCTTCGGCATCGTGTCCTGGTTCGGAAACAGCCGGTCGTAGGAGCTGAGCTTCAGTTGGCGGGTGCGTGCACAGGTGTGGCTGATGAGGGCGGTGCCCAGCCGGCGGGCATCTCGTGCAGACACCCGGGCGGAGAAGAAGATCCAGGCATGCGCTCCATTGCCTGAGCGGGAGACTTCGAGTGCGACCGGCACGCCCAGCTCATCGCAGGAGCCGGCGAAGGCGCGGGCATCATCGCGCCACTCGGCGTCGTCGAAGTCGACGGCCAGGAAGTGGCAGGTGTCATCGGTCAGGAGCGGATACACCCCTACGGTGTGCCGGCCGGCGAGGTGGTCGAAGACCGTCTGGCCCGTGACCGGGATCAGCGCGCGGTGCTCGCAGTCGCCGCACTTGACTCGCGGCTTCTCGCAGACGCCGGCCCGCCACTCGTTCGCGCATGCTGGTGAGTAGCCCGACTTGCCGGACTTGCTCTCCCAGCGGAGGGGGTAGACGTCTTCCCGGCCGCGGAACAGGCTGGCGAACAGCTTCACCTTCTCATCGGTTCCGAGTCGTGCCTGCCGTTCGGTGGTCGTCGCGGGATCGGGCGGCTGCCACGCGATGCCGTGCTCGGCGAGCAATTCGCGCAGCCGGCGGTTCTCGGCCAAGAGCCGGTTCAGCTCCTCGCGCTCGTCGCCCGTCATCGGGCGCCTCGCATCGGCCGCAGGATCGGGCGGCCACTGAGCGAATCTTCAGCCGGCATCCTGGAGGATCGCGAGGATGTCTTGTCGGTCACCAACAAGGCGAACGACATCGAGATGATCGGCTGCCTCGAAGTAGAGCCACTGCATCGGGAACCCAGCGACTCGCCAGGATCGCAAACCCGGGATGTCGCACAACTGGCCCAGCCGGGGAGAACCCATGGAGGGCATGCGTTCGATCGGCTCGAGCGCAGCGACGGCGGCATCGAACATCCGCTCGCCCAGGGCCAGTCCACCTTCTTGGGCGTAGTAGCGCGCCGCCTCGACCAGATCTGCTTCGGCGCGGGGCCGAAGGTGAGCGGGCTTCAACGCAGGTCGCCCAAGGCCTGCTTCTTTAGCTGCGCCGTCCGCTTCGGTGTCAGGGTACGGCCGGGGCCTGAACTCAGCCCTTCCTCGATCAGTTCGCGCAACCGCTTTTTGGCCTGCTCTTCCTGGTCACGACGGATCAGCTCACGCAAGTACTCGCTGGTGTTGCCGTACTGACCGGACCGTACCCGCTGGTCGACGTACTCGCGCAAGGCCTCGGGCAGGGCAAAGCTCATGGTGTTGCTGCTCATGGCGCGCATGATCTCGTCGGCTATCAATAGTTGTCAAGCCACCTCGGCGGTCGGTGCCTGCTGGCGCGCTGCCGCCGATTGCTTTGTCGGTGGCTGTTGACGTTCCAGCTTCAACAGCAACTGCCCCCATGCCTCCAACGCCCGCCTTCGCTCCTCGAAGTAGTCGTGCCGGTTGTAGACACCTTCCACGCCCTTGAGCTTGTGGTTCAGGCAGCGTTCGGCCACGTGCGGCTCCACGCCCAGCGCGGCGAGATGCGTGCGGGCAGTGCGGCGGAAGTCGTGCACGGTGAAGTGGGGCAGGCCGTGCTCCACCTTGCCCATCGCCACGCCCAGGGTCGACTCGCAGACGTGCGGCACCATTCGGGTTTGGAGCTTGCGCGCCGGCAGCACGTACGGGGCGTTGCAGGCCATCCCCTTCAGCCTCTGCAGCCACTCCACCGCCATGGTCGGCAGCGGAATGTCCAGCGGCTGGCCGGTCTTGGTGCGGATGCCGGGCAGGTGCCACACTGGCGTGTCGGCCTCCAGCTCGAACTCGTCCCAGCGCGCGGCGATCAGCTCGCCCTTGCGCACGGCCAGCAGCAACAGCAGCTTCACGGTCAGCTCGTTCTGCACGCTGAAGCCCTTGGCCTGGCGCATGGCTTCGAAGAGCGTCACCAGTTCGTCGCGTGACAGCGCCCGCTCCCGAGCCAGTTCCTTGCCGCCCGCGTCCGCCAGGTCGAAGGCCGCAGCCGGGTTGAAGCGCACCAGATGCCGCTTGATGGCGTAGTCGAACATGCGCCGCACCCAGCGCAGCACGTCGTTGGCGATGGTCGGCGCGCCGCGCTTGACCACGGCGCGAAGCATCGTGTCGATGTGTCGCGGCTCCACCGCATCCAGGGCCAGCTTGCCCAGGTGCGGCTTGATGTCCTTCTCGATGCGGCTGCGCACAATGTTCGGGTGCTTCCAGCGCCCGTTGATCATGCGGTCGAAGTACTCGTCGGCGAGCTGGCCGACGGTGGTGACGCTGCGCGCGGCCTCGATGCGGGCCAGGGCGGTGGACTTGCGCTCCTGCTTTTCGCCGGCCACGTCGTGGCCGAGGGCGATCTTGGCGCGGAGTTCCTTGGCCGACTGGCGGGCTGCGGCCAGCGGCAGGTCGGTGTAGCTGCCCAGGTTCATCACGCGCGACTTGCCGGCGAAGCGATAGCGCAGCCGCCAGTGCGGCGCCGTGCGGTCGGGCCGCCAGGACAGCAGCAGCCCATCGCCATCGGTGCGCCCCTCGAAGCGTTCACCGGCCTTGATCCAGGCCCGGATCGCGACGTCGGTCAGCTTGCCCATCGTCCACCCCGCGTGTGTACCCGGAAAGGGCCCCGGACCGTTCCGGGTACACGCTCGGGTACACACAAATTCTGGGATGGGGTGGGCCGCTGTTCAACCTCTTGAAACGCTAAGCCCGCGTAAACGCTGGAGTTTCCGGCCGCTTGGGGGTGTCAAGAGACCCCCTGAAGACTCACTCGATGTTCTGCACCTGCTCGCGCATCTGCTCGATCGCAACCTTCATCTCCACCGAGATGGCAGTCAGCTCGAGCGCTGCGGATTTGGAGCCCAGGGTGTTGGCCTCGCGCTGCAGTTCCTGGATCAGGAAGTCCAGGCGCTTGCCGAGTTCACCGCCGGTGTGCAGCAGGCGTTCGATCTCGTCCAGGTGGGCGCAGAGCCGCGTCAGTTCCTCGGCGACATCGATGCGAATGGCATAGGCCGCGGCTTCGTTCAGGGCGCGCTCCTGCAGTGCCTGGGCGGAGATCGGCTGCGTGCCCGGGGCGCTGGCGAGAGCCTCGTTCCAGCGCTCGATGAAGCGCTGCTGCTGGCGCTGCACGACCTGCGGCAGCAGGGGCTGCGCGCGCTCGGTGAGGGCGCGCAGTCGGTGGATGCGCTCGCGCAGCATCTCGGCCAGGCGTTCGCCTTCGCGGGCGCGGGCCTCGCGCAGGCCCTCGACGCAGCGGCGCACGGCATCGAGCGCGACGTCGTCCAGCGGCACGGCGGTGCGCCTGCCGCGGCACCATTGCAGCACTTCGCCCACAGACAGGCCGCGTGCGTCGGGGAAGACGCCGCGCACGCCTGCCTCGAGGTCGTGCAGGGCTTGCAGTGCCTCGGGCCGCGGCAACCCGGCGTCTTCCTCTTCGTCGTGCAGCGTGCTCACGCGCAACTCGACCTTGCCGCGGCGGATGCCGCTGGCCACGAGTTGGCGCAGGGCGGGCTCCAGGGCGCGCAGTTCGTCGGGCAGGCGCAGCGACAAGTCCAGGAAACGCCCGTTCACCGAACGCAATTCGGCGCTCACCGTGCCGCTGCCACGCCTACCCGCCAGGGCGGGTCCTCCGGCTGCCGTGGCAAAGCCGGTCATGCTATACACTGCCATCGAAGATCTGTCGAAAACTACAGTTCATTATGTCAAAGCCCAAGCCGGCTCCGTTGCCTTCGGGCACGGTGGTGGGGGGCTACCAGATCGTCAAGAAGCTCGCTGCCGGGGGGTTCGGCGTGGTCTACCTGGCCGAAGGCGAGAACCAGCAGCTGGTGGCCATCAAGGAGTACCTGCCTTCCTCCCTTGCCGAGCGCTCGCCTGGCGAGCTGACGCCGCGCGTCAAGCCCGACAAGCAGCCGCTCTACCGCCTGGGCCTGAAGAGCTTCTTCGAGGAAGGGCGCTCACTCGCGCAGATCAGTCACCCGAGCGTCGTCTCGGTGCTGAACTTCTTCCGCGAGAACGAGACCGTCTACATGGTGATGAACTACCTGCAGGGCGACACGCTGCAGGACTTCATCGTCACGGCGCGCGAACTCAAGCGCGACAAGGTGTTCCGGGAGAGCACCATCCGCAGCCTGTTCGACGAGATCCTGCGCGGCCTGCGCATCGTGCACCAGCACAAGATGCTGCACCTGGACATCAAGCCGGCCAACGTCTTCATCACCAACGACAACAAGGCGGTGATGCTCGACTTCGGTGCCGCACGCGAAGTGCTGTCCAAGGAGGGCAACTTCATCCGCCCGATGTACACGCCGGGATTCGCCGCCCCCGAGATGTACCGCCGCGACGGCACGCTCGGCCCCTGGACCGACATCTACGCCATCGGCGCCTGCATCTACGCGTGCATGCAGGGCTATCCGCCCAACGACGCGCCGCAGCGCCTGGAGAAGGACCGCCTGGCGCTGTCGCTCTCGCGCCTGCGCAACGTCTACTCCGACAACCTGATCGAGGTCACCGAGTGGTGCATGTCGCTGGACCCGCTGAGCCGGCCGCAGAGCGTGTTTGCACTGCAGAAGGAGCTCTCGCGGGAAACCGAGCGCCGCTACACCAAGCTCAGCTTCAGCGAACGCTTGAAGCTGCAGATGGAGACCATCAAGACCGGCGGCAAGGGCTGATGCGCAGGGCGCGGCGATGAGGTTCTCCGTCTATCAGGTCAGCCGGCGCGGCGGACGCGAGAAGAACGAAGACCGCATGGGCTACTGCTACACGCGCGACGCGGGCCTCTTCGCCCTGGCCGACGGCATGGGCGGGCACCCCGAGGGCGACATGGCCGCACAGGTGGCGCTGCAGACGCTGGCCGCGGTGTTCCAGCGTGAGGCCAGGCCGACGCTGGCCGACCCGATGCGCTTTCTGCACGAAGCGGTGATGGCCGGTCACCACCAGTTGCTGCGCTATGCCACCTCGCGCGCGCTGGTCGACACGCCGCGCACGACGGTGGTCGCCTGCGTGCTGCAGGGCAACGCCGCCTATTGGGCGCATTGCGGGGATTCGCGCCTGTACCTGGTGCGCGGTGACAAGCTGGTCGCGCGCACTCGAGACCATTCCTACAGCGAGCTGCAGGAGGCGATGGCGCAGGTCACGCCTATCCAGGAGCGCCTGAACCGCAACGTGCTCTTCACCTGCCTGGGCAGCCCGGGCAAGCCGATGATCGACGCCAACGGCCCGCTGGTGATGCACCCGGGCGACCGCGTGCTGCTGTGCTCCGATGGCCTGTGGGGTGTGCTGCCCGACAGCGTCATCACCACCGTGCTGTGCGGGGCAGCGATTGCCGACGCGGTGCCTGAACTGGTCGAGCAGGCGTTGCGCCAGGCCGGGCCCAAGAGCGACAACGTGACCGCGCTGGCCGTCGAGTGGGAGTCGGCGGAAGACGCCACTGCGGTGCCCGGCGTCTCCACCGAGTCGCTGGCCGACGACGTCTTCGCGTCGACGATCCAGGCCAGCCTGCTGGGCGAGAAGGACGGCGCCGGGGAATTCGAACTCGAGGAGCTCGACGAGGCCGAGATCGAGCGCTCGATCCGCGAGATCAACGAGGCGATCCAGCGCTCGTCGGCCAAGCGTCGCTGAAGGCGCCCACGCGCGGGCATCGCTGCCCGATCGTGGGCAGTCGCTGCACACGCCGTGCACCAATCATCCCCTCCCTGAATTCGCCACGAGGAACCCTTGCATGAGCCATCAGCGATCCGGCGGCCGCGCCGTCGATGCCCTGCGCGCAGTCGGCCTGCAGCGCCACTACACCCGTCACGCCGAGGGCTCGGTCCTGGTCAGCTTCGGCAACACGCAGGTGCTGTGCACGGCGTCGGTCGACGAGAAGGTGCCTGCGCACAAGCGCGGCAGCGGGCAGGGCTGGGTGACGGCCGAGTACGGCATGCTGCCGCGCGCGACACATACGCGCGGCGACCGGGAGGCGGCCAAGGGCAAGCAGAGCGGGCGCACGC